>RFHX01000299.1 GCA_003695725.1 Candidatus Schekmanbacteria bacterium | reverse complement strand
TCTCTTTCTGGAAATTTTGGTAGTGAAAAAAATTTTTTTTTCAGAAAAATTTTTTTTAGAAGAAGTAGGTTAAAGCTATGGAAGTGTAATTTCTTTCATATTCTCGTTCAGGATAATTCGATTCATTGCACATTTCAGCATTTCTTATTTTGATATCAAGATTGTCTAAAATATTGATTGTCAGTGTAATATCTGCCACGGCGAGACGATCTAAGCGCCTCGATCGTTTATCTTCCAAAGGAAAGGCATCGCCGTCAAAATTTTGAAATTGATAAAGAAGAATAATATCTAAAGCCATCCTCTTTAGGATTGGGAATGAGAAAATCATAGTTGCCTCATTTAAAGTATAATTGAAGTCCTGCTCGTCATTTTCATAGGCAAATGGTCCTTCAAATTCTGCTAACTCGCGGTCTTCCTCAACATCGATTACTTCATTTACTGAATTGGATACGAAGCGGTATTTCAAACTTATGGCACTTCCGTTTTCGAATATTTTATTGCCAGAAAAAATTAAACGATGTTCGTTCCCTTTTGATGTTTTTTTGCTGAATATGCTGGATATGTCTTCTTCATCCTCTTCTTCCTTTTCATAGTAAAAGTTGTTGCGTCCCCTATAAAGGACTCCCTCATATGAAGCGGTTATCCATAACGAATTGGAGAAATGGTGAGCGGCTTGAATAAAAAAAGAGTTTTTTGTAAAATTCCATTTGTTGTTGTTAGGATATTTTTTAAGACTATTCATATAGCCAAGGGTAAGCGAATTTTTATCATTCAATTGATATGAAAGTGAAAAAGTAGAATAGTTGCCAAAAAAGTTTCGAATGTCTTCTTTTGGCTGAAAGTGAAAAATGGAACGGTTATTCATATCAAATGAAGCTTCCTGACTAATTGGAATTGATATATTGATTTCTCCTATATGGCGGTTTGAGTCTTCCGTGTATTCGTCGTAATACAATTTATATATTTCATTGAGGGAAAAATTGAGCCGAATTTTTTTCTCTTTGTCATTGGCTGCATTCAAAAAGAGAGAAGCGATTGTCAGGAAGTCTTCTTCAGGCATCTTGCCTTCTCCTCCAAAGGAATGGTCACTAATGCCTTCTATATTTGTATCATAAGCCGTTTCTATGGAAGCATTGCCGCTGAAATCCAAGGAATGAGCAATGTATATGGGAAAAAACAAGAAAGTTGCCACTAATGAATATATTGAAAAAAGTTTCCTCATTTTTGTATTTGTTTTTTTTGAATATTTTATACTCTTTGGTGTTTGGATGTCCATTAGATAATTTTAGGCGCTTATTAAAAAATAGAAATTTGCGGCTGTTTCACCTTTTCTCGATTTTATTTCGATTTTACCATTGTGCTCTCTCACAATCTTTTCTGTTATGGGAAGCCCCAATCCAGTGCCGCTTTCTTTTGTTGTGTAAAAGGGTTCAAAGATGTGTTTCAGTTTATTTTCATCAATACCTGAACCGTTATCTATAATGGAGATACGTATTCTTTGTTGGTTTGTTTTGTCTTCTGTTTTGGCTGCATTGATAATTTCTGTCTCCACGACTATTCTTCCTTTCCCTTTGAGGGCTTCAAGTGAATTTAAGAAGACATTTAGAAAAGCCCTTTTTATCTGCATTTTGTCAACATTTAGAAAAATATTTTCTCCTGCTTTATATTTTTTCACAATTTCGATATTTTCGCTTTCTTTGATAGGAAGTCCGCTGATTACTTCATCTAATACTTTATGAATATCGTGCTTTTGAATGGCCAATCTTGGAGGGCGGGCATATACCAGAAATTCGGTTATGAAGGCATTTAATTTGTCGACTTCTTCAATAACCTGATTGCATATTTCGATATTTTCGCTTTCCTTTGATATCCTCTTTTTAAGCAGGTCCATATAGATTTGGATACTTCCAAGAGGATTCCTAATTTCATGGGCAATACCTGCTGACATTTCTCCAAGTGCAGCTAATCTTGCGTTTAATTCGAGCTTTTTTTCAAGTTTCTTTATTTCTGTTATATCAATGAAAGAGAGTGTCATCCCTATTGTTTCAGATGCTTCATTTTTAAGAAGGGAAGTGGTTGCTCCTAAAAATTTTTCCTCTCCTGATGAATTCTTAAAATTAAGTTCAATATATTCGGCAAAAGATTTTTCCTTCAACAGCTTCTCCAAAGTCGTTGGTATATTTCCATGATTAGATAGAATCTCGAAAATATTTTTGTTCAAATAGTCCTCTCTCTCTTTTTCCAGTTCAAGAATTTTTATTGCTGCCGGATTGATAGAAGTCAGCAGCCCTACAAAATTTACTGTGATGATTCCACTTAAGGTGCTATCGAGTATATATTCATAAAATTTTTTCATTTCATTTATGGACTTGACCATATCGTTGAATGTTTGGGCTAGGTGGTCGATTTCATCTTTCCCGGGAGAATCAACTGATACATCAAAATTACCCATACTTATCTGGTTGGCTACATGATCGAGTTTTTTTATTTTTCTTACAACTGTGGTGCCAAAGATCAGACTCAGGAATAATGTGACGCATAAACTTACTGCGCCTGAGATAACGATCCATTTGAGGATATAGTCTATCAAATTCAAAAACTCGGGATTTGCATCTACCGAAAGCACCCATCGGATTTTGTTTTTGTTGTCCCTTATTGGAACAAATGCAGATTTATAAAGATTTCCCTTTTTACCTCTGTAAAGGGTAGAAAAAGTACTAGTGCCTGAAAAAGCTTTTTCAATTTCATTGCTGTAAGCATAAACAAAAGGATTTTTTTCACCTTCCATTTCACTGTTTTTCAGGTCAAAATAGGTTATCTTCTCTTTGTTTATGATTGTAATGTTTTCAATATCAGCGGCTTCTGCAATAGGTTTTATCTTTTTTTCGATTCGTTTGGTTATTACTTCCGACAAAGGCGGTTGAAGGAGTAGATCGAGATTGAGAGATGAAATTTCACGGGCTGAAATCTTTGCCACAGATATTAGCTTTTTACCAAAAGCTTCATCGAGATTTTTTAGATTTGCATAGTAGAATATTATGCAGGCAAAAAGGTATATTAAGATTACGCTGGAAATAAAGATTACAAT
>RFHX01000298.1 GCA_003695725.1 Candidatus Schekmanbacteria bacterium | reverse complement strand
ATCTATATTTTATTGTTTTTTCTCTCAAAAAGCTGATGGAAAGATTGGAATAGCAGGCATTAAAATTGAGCCAAGAGTAAATGTAACATATTCTTATGATGACAATTACAGATTTACGGAAAAGAAAGAAAGCGCCTATACAATCAATGTAAGTCCTTCCTTAGATTTTTCTTATGAAAAAGGAATAGCTGAAATTAGACTGAATCTTAGAAGCCCGTATCGATACTTTTCTGAATCTACCGGGAAAAAATCTAAATTTCAGGACACTTTTTATGAAGCAGAAATGACGGTGAGACTTCCTGCTCGAATAAAACTCCATTTGGAAGATAACTTTGTATCAACAGAACTAAGCCCTTTTTTAACAAAAGAAAAATTTGACCGTACTGATAGGTCTGAAAACAGGTTTGCGGGCGATATTTTTATGCCAATTGGCACAATGTTTGATGTATTTTTTAATTATAGAAATGAGAATTACCGTTACATTGATAAAAGCAACACTTTTTTTTCATTTTCAAAGAATAATAGAAAACTTGATAATATGAATATTCGTTTGGGCTTTAAGCCTGTTAAGGATACCAGTTTTTTTGTCCGCTATTGGTATCAAAGGAATTTGTATAAGAATGACCCGCTCAGAGATTCGCAATCAAGGCAGGTAAATTATGGGATCCAACAATCAATAGGGGATTTTATTCGAATCAATGCACAAATTGGCACAGGGAAAAGAAAGGCAAATTCTGTATCACGACCCGAAGACGACAGACTGACTTGGTCAACAGGTGTTTTTTTGGCTCTTACAGACCGTTTATCATTGTATTACAATGTCAATAGGACTGTGACAGACACATCGTATAAAAATGTTAAAAAAGAAAATACTAGACGGACTCTTTCTATGTTTCTTTCTTTAAGAGGGAAACTTACGGACCATTCGGACATTGATATAATTGCAGGAAGGACAAGAAATTGGACTAATAGTGTCAATGGTGGGAATTCAGTATTTAAAAATATAACAGTGAGATTGGATAACCAATTTTTTGAGAGAATCAGAAATGAAATTGAATATCGATTCGGTCTTAATGAGTTTGAAGGAGGGGGATTTTTTTTTGGAAGTGTTAAAAGAAAAGATAGAAGATGGAACATCGAAGATAATCTAAATTTTAGAATATCCCGAAAAACAAATTTGCGTTTTGGTTATCTTCACGAAAAAAGGACGAGTTTTTTTGGAAGTTTTGTAAGAAACCGATATACTTTTAGTATAAATTTTACCTATTGAGAAAAAAATAAGGATAGTAGAGTAAAAGGATGTTTTATATAAATTATGATTGACAATGATTAATGATGAGAATACTTTTTTATAGTCGGAGAAATATTATGGCAATGAGGAATTATATGAAATATTTTAGGGGAAAATCGTTTTTATTGATTCTATCTTTATTTTACTTGTTTGTCTTTGGTAGCTGTAGTTTTTTTGCTGCAGACCATCTTATCATAAAGAAATATACCAGTACATCGCAAGAAAAAGTGAATGAAGAAGGTAATTCAATGGAAGTAGTCCAGTTGACAGAGCCTGTAGTCGACTCAAATAAGGAATGGTATACAGTAGGTCCTGAAGACATTATAAATATTAAGGTTTGGGAGCATAACGAATTATCATTTGAAGCTGAAGTGCTTGAAGACGGAACTATAAATTATCCTTTTTTTAAAAAAATATATGTGGCAGGACTTACGCCATCTGAAATAGCCGATAAAATAGCAGGCTTATTGTCAAATGGATATATAGAAAATCCGCAGGTTTTTGTTTCTGTAAAGGAATATAGGAGCAAAAAAGTTTTTGTAATCGGAGAAGCTGAAAAGAATGGCAAATATTTTCTTAAGAAACCCACATCATTATTTGAATTTATTTCTCAATTGGGAGGTTTGAAAAAAACAGCAGGAAACAGGATTATAATCAAGCGGCTTCAAAAAGATAATAATAGCGAAAAGATGGTTGAAATAGAAATTCCTGTTATTGATGGCGAAATTCAAAAAAATATACTATTACAAGAAAACGATGTTATCGATATACCGGAAGCAAAGTTTTTTATAAGTGGAGAAGTTGGGAAATCTGGATACTATACTTTACAGGAAGATTATAATATATATCAGGCAATTATAGTGGCAGGTGATTTTACGAGAGGAGCAAGAGAAACAGCAGTCAAATTGATACGCAACGGCGGCAGGGAAGTCTATGTTGTAAATGTTGAAAGAATTAGAAAGGGTCTTGAAAGAGGATTACCCGCAAAATCCGAAAGATTCAGAAAGGAGTTGGAAGAATTAAAAATTCGAGATGGAGATGTTATAATTGTTCCAAAGAGTATTTTTTATTCCGAATAGAGAAGTAAAAAACCGATATATTTTAAGTTATGGATGTTGCTAAGAAAATAGAAACTAAACTTTCACTGAAGGACTATTTTTACATAGTCAAAAAAAGAGTTTGGACAGTGGTCCTCATTGCAATGTTTATTCTTGTTTCTGTTTCCATTGCAACATTCAAGCAGAAAAAACTTTATATGGCAAAATCGAGAATTCTTATCGAATATTCTGCAAGCAATATAGTTTCTTTCCAAGATATCAATAAATTTTCTGGCTATAATGAATATTTTGAAACACAGTATGAAATTATAAAGAGCAGAATGGTTGCACTAGAAGTTGTTGACCGACTTTTTCCCAATGAGAATTTGACAGAAGACGAAAGAATAGCGAGAGCCGATGCAATTCGAGCAAAGATCATTGTCAATCCAGTTAAAGGGACAAATTTAGTTGATTTAGCTATGATGGGACCTGACCCAAAGGAAGTGGCGCGGTTGGTTAATTTAGTGACTGATGTTTATATCGAGAAAAGTTTGGAAGATAAGGTTAATAGTTATAAGACAGCTTCAAGCTGGCTTGATGACCAAATAACATCCGTTATTGTTAAGATGAAGAAAGCGGAATTTGATCTTCAAAAATACAGAGAACAGAAACAGATAATTTCACCAAAGATTGAAGAAAGACAGAGCAATGTAATTGCTGAATTGAATCAGGTGACAAGGGAGTTACAGGGACTTCGGTCGAGAAAATTAGAACTTGAAATAGCTTTAAAGCAGATTAAGGAATTAAGAGATAAAGGAATAGATATAGATGAAACGACATTGCCAGAAGTTTTACAGGGAACCGGAATTCAGGCAATGAGAGGGCAAATCTATGCTTTAACACAAACTT
This sequence comes from Candidatus Schekmanbacteria bacterium, assembly GCA_003695725.1. Classification (NCBI taxonomy): domain Bacteria; phylum Candidatus Schekmaniibacteriota; species Candidatus Schekmanbacteria bacterium. The sequence goes on along the minus strand of RFHX01000298.1, from coordinate 2,255 downwards.
TGTATAAACTTAAAACAGAATTTGGAGAAAAACATCCTGAAGTTTTGAAAGTCAAGGCACAAATAGATGCGATTAATAAAAATATCCAAACAGAAATTGATAAAGTAATCAATAGAATCAATAATCAGTATGAATTACTGAAAGCAAAGGAGAAATTATACAATGAGAGAAAAAAGGAGCTAAATAATACTGCAATTGGATTATTGGAGAGGTCAATTCAATATAATATCTTAAACAGGGAAGTAGAGATAAACCGCAATCTCTATGACTACTTATTAAAGAGAGCAGGTGAAATAAATGTGACAGGAAGTATGCGCTTCAACAATATTAGTCTCGTTGATAAGGCAACAGTACCTAAAAAGCCTATAAGTCCCAATGTGCCAAGAAATCTCATTCTTGGAGCTGTTGTAGGACTTATATTCGGTTTAGGCTTTGCCTTTTTCCTTGAATATCTCGATGAAACAATCAGGTCTTTGGAAGATGTTGAGCATTATTTGAATCTTCCTATTTTGGGGTTTGTGCCAAATATACACAGCTATATGAAGAAAAGGTCACAACGAGTAAGTCCTGAATTGATAACATATACCCATCCAAAATCAACTGTCTCTGAATGTTACCGCGCTGTTAGGACAAATATCCTTTTCTCGACTGAAGTTCCACCAAAAGTTATAATGGTGACAAGTTCAACACCGGGCGAAGGGAAAACTGTTTCTGCAGTCAATATTGCAATAGCTATGGCTCAAAGTGAAAAAAAAGTATTATTGATGGATGGTGACCTGAGGCGTTCAAGGATTCATGACATTTTCCGCCTTGAAAATAAATATGGATTAAGCACACTACTCACAGATGAGAATATAGATGCTTTTTCGCTTATAGTGAAAAGCAGCATTACAAATCTCAATATTTTACCGAGTGGTCCGGTCCCAAAAAATCCAGCAGAGCTTTTGATGAAGGAAAGAATGAAGTCTTTGATTAAAATTTATAAAGATAACTTTGACATTATTATAATCGATGCGCCTCCTGTAGTGCCTGTAACTGATCCGTCGATAATTTCAAAATATTCAGATGTTGTTTGTCTTGTAGTAAGGAGCGGTGTAACAGCAAAGAATATTGTGGAAAAGAATGCAAAGAGATTTTTGGATTTAGATGTTAAGAGATTGAATGTTTTATTAAATGATGTGAGAAAACAAGATTCAGATTATTACTATTCAGAATATTATTACAGCTACTACAAAAAGGAAGAGGAGCTGCATCAGGTATAGGGAAAAGCATAGAGGAACAATGAACTATTTTTTTCATTCAGTTGATGCATCTAACTCTTTCCAATCTTTTCACTTTGCAAATCAATTTTTTAACTGAATGAATTCATGGGAAATTTTCTTGAAAAATATGTTGACCCTGCACTCCTTCAATGTAAAGAGTCATTTTATGATGATTGGGTTACAGAAAAACTTGATAAATGTTCCATCCTATTGGATGCAGGATGTGGAAGTGGTGATTATTGGCAAGGTAGAGAAAGTCGTTTTTTAGGGAAAAAAGTAATTGGAATAGATATTAGTAGAGAATCTATAGCAGAAAATAAAATAATTTCTATTGGAGCTGAAGGTAATCTTTCTCAAATTCCTTTGAAAGATGAATCAGTGCAACTGATTATATGTCGTTCTGTTTTTGAACATTTGACAGAACCGCAAAGCGTATGGTCAGAATTTGCAAGAATACTTAAACCGGGCGGTTATGTCATAATATCGACTCAAAATAAATACCATCCTGTAATGTTTCTAAGTTATCTATTCCCTTCAGAATTTAGAGTTTTTTTAAAGAAAAGATTGCTCAATATGGAGCTTGATGAAGGTACATATCCTACTCATTATAAATGTAATACTAAATGGGCTTTTGAAAAGATGTCAAAGGCAGTGGGGTTTGAAGAAGAGTATTATATTCATCATACTCATGGACATGGTTATTGGAAAAGCCCCTTGTTGCGAAAAACTTTGGGATTTATGGAAATGATTCTTAGCACAAAAACTTTTTTTATTTTTAGAGCTCATATCGTAGCTTGTTATAGAAAGCCTTTATAAAGTGATTTTTGAGGAAAGAAGATTAGACAAGATTATTGAGGGAGGTATCCTTTTTCTAATTGTTTTTACTCCTGCTGCATACAGCACCGTTGAATTTTGGTCTGAATCAGTATTGCATATAACTGTTTTTCTTATTTTTATTTTGTGGTTTACAAAAATTTTAATTACAAAAAATTT
>RFHX01000297.1 GCA_003695725.1 Candidatus Schekmanbacteria bacterium | reverse complement strand
TTATTGTGCTCTTTGAATAATGTTTTTTTATAATGAATACTAATAAAAAGTATTTGTTTAACGATTAAATATAAACAGTTGACTAACTAAGTATTAAAATAATTTTCAATATCAGATATAATAAAATCAATAAATTAAACTTTTACCTTAAATTTATTATGGTCAATATGAATAAAAATAGTTTAAATGAAAGAAACTCCTTTTTTCTTTTGCGGAATGTTTTGTTTTTTATTTTAATTTTTCCCCTTTTTCATCCTCATCTCCTTGCAGAAGAAAACAGTTTACAAGGTCCCTCCTTTTATAAACCTGACGAAAGAATGGCGATAGTTAGACCGGAATGGAAAAAACAGAAAATCAAGTATTCAACTAAGTACAAGGACGCAGATGTTGTAGCTGTTTTAGACCAGCATCTATATCCATTGGTTGATAAATTGATTGAAAAATTTGCTGAAGAGGAAAACTTGAAAATCGTTATCTTTAAAGGAACCTGTGGGATATCTGCGGGGATGTTGAATAGAAAGGAAGTCGATATAGGAGGTTTTTGTTGTCCACCGGCGCCAACAGACCGTCTGCCGGGGCTTGTATTCGATACAATAGGCATTACTCCAAATGCAGTAATCGTAAATAATGCAAATCCTATTACTAATATGAGTTTTAGAGATGTGCAAAAGATTTTTGCAGGAGAGATAAATAGATGGGATGAGCTTTCAAGCATCGATGCGAAATCGTTTAAAAAACCGATATCGGTAATTACTCGCCTGCACTGCAAGCTTCGCGCAGGACATTGGAGAAGAATTCTTGATAATGAAAATCTCTTTTCTTTGACGCGCCAAGAGGTGGCAAGTATTCCTGATATGCTTGCACGTGTTGCGGCTTTGCGAGGAAGCATTGGTTTTGTTGCGAGATGGAAGCTTGATTATAATGGATGGGGTGAGAAAGTAAAATCTTTACAAATCGATGGAATTAGTCCGAAAGACAAAAATGCATTAGCTGAAGGAAGGTATCCATTCTATAAAGTTTTGAATCTTGCAAGGTGGACAGGAATCGCTGAAAATCCCTATACCGAAAAGCTGATTTCCTATATTAAAAAGAATCTCACGGAAGATAAAAAACTAAAATATTTGGTTACATATGATAAGCTGCAAAAAAATGGATGGCGTTTTTACGGCGACGAATTAATAGGTGAGCCGAAAAAATGAAAAAGTTTCTTACCCGCTTTCCTTTAGGAATAAAAATTGTTGTTTTAGGGGTTTTAATTTCTACTATCGTATGGTTTTGCCTCGATTATATTCATTCACACCAATTTAGAAATTATGCTGAAAGTGAATTGAGTGAAGAATTGGGCAGAAACTTGCGCTCCTCGAGACAGAAAATGAATGAATACAAGTCGCAATTTTATGCAGTTAATCTTATGTTGTCTGAAGAGGAGTGTTTAGCTTCATATGTTGACACTATTTCAGATAGAGGAAGTGAAGGGACATTTTATCAATATCACAAAAAATTGCCTCAATGGCTTCCGCCTCAGAATCGGTGGAGATCGGTCCTCCCGAATCACTTTTTTCTTATCAGCTATGATGGAAGATTTAAAGAGATTTATACGCCCATAGGGGAAAAACTCACCAATGAGGAAATTGAATCGATTCCCTATCTTATTCCAAAAGCTATTGGACAGGTGCTTTTGACTGAGATTGCAGGAACTCCATATTTTCTATCGGCTGCAAAGGTTGATATTACGATGAAGTCTCATAAAATTTATCTTGTGCTTCTTAAGAAGATAGATGACGTATGGATGAGACATGTTTTCCCATATACTGCTGAGGATGATCTTCCTGTCGTATTGATATCGGGAACACCGCCGCGAATTGTGGCATCCAATATCAATGAATCAATTAAAAAAGGCGACCTGCTTGAAGATTTGTCTCACAAATTCATTATAGCCAGAAAGGGTTTTGAGGATTATGGAAGTGCGGAGGTTGATCTTCATCTTGCCATACTTGTTGAAAAGAGTAGAGCTCGTGAATTCAGTGATCGACTTTTAAGCAAGGATCGGGGGATGAGGCTTAGCTTGGCTATATTGTTAGTGTTAGCTTTGCTTGGCTTTACAATGTTGTGGGTAAGAAAGGTGGAAAGTTTGACAAAAGATGTTGGCGAGTTTGTTAAAGATGAGCTTGAGGAAAATATTCAAAGCCTTGAAAAAGGGGATGAAATGGAGATATTGAGAAACTCTTTGCAGTTTATGATGGAAAATATCCGAACCACATTGAAACAACTTCAGGAGAGTGAAATCAGGTATCGCTCTATAATTGAAAACGCCGCTGAAGGGATATTTCAGAATACTTCGGATTGCAGACTCCTTAGCGCAAATGCACGAATGGCTGAAATTCTTTGTTATGATTCTCCACAAGAGCTAATTGAAAGTGAGCCAGATAAGAATGGGTTGTTTTATGTAGATGCCAAAAGGCGCGAACATCTTTTCAATTTATTGAAGCAGGGAAACATTGTTACAAATTACGAATTAGAGCTTTATAAAAAAAATGGGGAAAAAATTTGGGGCTCATTGAATGCCCGTCCTGTTTTTGACGAGAAAGGAAATTTTGTCTTTTTAGAAGGATTCCTTAACGATATTTCACTTCGAAGAGAAGCTGAGGCAGAACGAGAAAAATTGATAAATGAACTGCAAGATGCTTTAAAGAAAGTCAAAACATTAAGCGGTATGCTTCCTATATGCGCTTCTTGTAAAAAAATCAGAGATGACAGTGGATATTGGACTCAGATAGAATCTTACATCAGAGACCATTCCGATGCAGATTTCAGCCACGGGCTTTGTCCTGAATGCGCAAAGAAACTTTATCCTGATGTAAAAGCAAAGGATGGAAATGGCAATTAATCATTAATGAATTTTTTTGCTATTCTGTTTCAGTCAACTTCCCCTTTTCAATCGATATAGAGAAATGTTTTTTATGCTACCTTAATTCGTGCCGGTATATGAGGGCAATAGGGTTCTTCTTCCATATAATCCCCTTTTAGCGCAAGTGCTCTTGCACGACACCCTCCGCATACAGGATTATATTCACATATTCCGCATTTTCCTTTGTAGGACTTCCAATTGCGCAAGTCCTTGAAGAGCTTAGAATGTTTCCATATTTCTTCGAATGATGCTTCTCGAATATTGCCTGCCTTTGCTGGAAAATATCCGCAAGGTGAAACATCTCCTATTCTTGAAATGAATACAAATGTCTGTCCTCCAAGACAACCTTTGCTTTCTGCACGGAATCCTCTGCCTTCCCCTTGCACTTTCAAGCCATCTGCTTTTGCTCGTTGTGCCTTTATACGGAAGTATTGGGGAGCGCATACAGGACGCATAAAAATTTCTTTCTTCTTTTGCTCTTCATAGAACCAGTTGAGTATTTTTTCGTAGTCTTCGCTGTCAATCAATTCATCTATAATCTCTTTTCCGCGTCCTGTGGGGACAATCATAAACATAAACCATGCTTTGGCGCCAAGCCGCTTTGAAAGTTCAAGCATCTTGGGAATTTCATCTTGATTTCGCTTTGAAAATGATGAGTTTATTTGAAAATCTATTCCATATTTCTTTGCCGTTTCAATACCCTTCATTGTGCCTTCAAAGGAGCCCTCCTGCCTTCTAAAATTGTCGTGCACTTCTTTTGTGCTTCCATCTAAACTGATTGAAATCATCTGAATGCCAGCTTCTTTCATCATTTTTGCTTTTTCTTCAGTTATGGAATGGCCATTCGGAGACATTGCCATACGAAACCCCTTTTTGCGCCCGTAGGCAATGATGTCAAAAACATCCTCGCGCAAAAGAGGTTCGCCTCCTGTAAGTATTATTACAGGTTTTGAAAAGGAGGCGATGTTGTCCATTGTGTGGAATATTTCTTCAGTTTTGAGTTCATTCGGATTTTCAATAAAGCTTGCTTTGGCTCTGCAATGAATGCAGTTGAGGTCGCATTTGCCTGTAATTTCCCAAGCAATCCATTGAGGGGTAAATTCCATTTTCTTCATCACTATCACCTTTCATTAGTTTCAGATTTATTGAACATATAGATAATTTGTTCGAAATTGTCCAGAGAGTTATTTTAACGGCAAAGATTTTCATTTCTTTATTTTCTTTTAAAATTTTTTGAAAAAAACGGATTCTTCTTTTTGACTGTCGGTTTTTTAGACAGAAAAGATATTTATTTATCAATGGGTTATTATTTTTTCTGAAAAAGTGTCTAAAAACTTGACACTTTTCAGTCGATTCATTAATCATGTTACCATTAGC
>RFHX01000296.1 GCA_003695725.1 Candidatus Schekmanbacteria bacterium | reverse complement strand
GTATTAGATAGATGTTTGGTATGAAATTTTCCAATCTTCTATTTCAACTTTTAAAAAGATAAATAGGAGCGTTGAAATCTATATTGTATGAAAAGGTGTTATGATGTATATTTTCATTGATTTCTCACCATTTGGTTTAAGGAAAAGGTATTTTGATTGTAGAGGATAAGAAGGAAAAAAGCTTTTTTATCAATAGTGCTGCGGATATTTTTACTCTTTTAAAGATATCTACGGATATCTTTAAATCTGAAGGTATAAATTCTGCAAGAATTGATAGTGAATTGTTGCTTTGCCGTGTTTTGAGAGTTGACCGCTCATATCTTTATACCTATCCTGAACAAAAACTTGAGAAATCTCAGATAAATGAGTTTTCTGAATTGGTTGCACTTCGCAAAAAGAGAATGCCTTTACAATATCTTATTGGAAAACAAGAATTTTGGTCACGAGATTTTATAATAAAGGAAGGAGTTTTTATTCCCCGTCCTGAAACTGAAAGATTGATAGAGATTATTATTGATGATTTTGAAAAGCTCAAAATCAGGACAAAAGTGAAAAATGAAGATATTCGGATACTTGATATAGGTACAGGAAGTGGAGTTATTGCCATTACATTGAAGTGTGAAATGCCATTTATAAAGGTTTGTGCAACTGATATTTCGTATGAAGCATTAAAAACAGCACAACTCAATGCTGAAATCCATATTGAAAATGGTGCAGTCGATTTTCTCCTTGCTCGTTCCTTTGAGACATTCAGAGCTGATTCCCCTTCAAAAGATAAGCCCTTTCACATAGTTGTTTCCAATCCTCCATATATACCAGAAGGAGATTGCCATAAACTTCAACCTGAAATAGCCAAGTATGAGCCAAAAGAAGCTCTTTTTTCAGGAGAAGAAGGGATTGATATGATAAAAGAGCTTATAGAAGAGGCGCCAAAATTCATTTGCCCCGGCGGTATGCTGATTCTTGAAATAGGAGAGGGGCAGAAAAATATGATAAAGGAAATTTACGCGGCTGTTGATAAATATGATGAAATAAATTTTTATGATGACTATTCTTCCTATGAAAGGGTAGCACAGCTATGGATAAAATAGTAATCGAAGGCGGCTATAAGCTATCTGGAGAAGTTGAAATCAGTGGAGCAAAAAATTCTGCTCTTCCTGCAATGGCGGCATCGCTTCTTGCAAAGGGGAAATCTGTTATCAGAAATGTTCCAAGACTCAGAGACATAGATACATTCAAACTTTTGCTTGAACATTTGGGTGCAAAAGTTGAGTGGATTGAGCAAAACAGCATTGAAATCGACACTAGTGACATCAATTGTTTTGAAGCGCCTTATGACCTTGTGAGAAAAATGAGGGCGTCGATTTTAGTTCTTGGACCTTTAATAGCAAAGTATAACTCGGCACGTATCTCTCTTCCCGGCGGATGCGCAATTGGAGCAAGGCCTGTCAATCTGCATATTAAAGGAATGGAATGCCTTGGTGCGGATATAGAGCTTGAAGATGGATATATTGATGCAAAGGCAGATAAATTGAGAGGCTGTAGGATTCCATTTGATATCGTTACTGTGACAGGCACAGCAAATGTCCTGATGGCATCTTCACTGGCAGAAGGGGAGTCGATAATTGAGAACGCCGCTAAAGAACCGGAGATTGTGGATTTATGCAATATATTGAAAAAAATGGGGGCTGAAATCGACGGTGAAGGAACAGAAACAATCAAAATCAAGGGGAAATCTACTCTCAGCCCTTTCGAATGGTCTGTAATTCCTGATAGAATTGAAACAGGAACTTTTATAATTGCGGCTGCGATCACTGGAAGTGAAATTGTAATAAAAAACTGTATTCCATCCCATAGCACAACTGTCCTAGAGAAACTAAGAGAGACAGGAATTGAAATTAATGAATATGAGAACACCATTGAAGTCAAAGGAAACGGTGAGATAATTTCGGCTGACATAAAAACTTCTCCTTATCCCGGATTTGCTACTGATATGCAGGCGCAGTTTATGGCATTGATGACTATAGCTAATGGAGTAAGCGTTATTTCAGAGACTGTCTTTGAAAATAGATTTATGCATGTAGCAGAATTGATGCGTATGGGAGCAGATATAAAGATTGACGGACATACAGCAGTTGTAAAGGGCATAGAAAAATTGAAAGGTGCTCCTGTAATGGCAACAGATTTAAGGGCAAGTGCAAGTTTAATCTTAGCAGGGTTAGCCGCAGAAGGAGAGACAGTCCTTTCAAGGGTTTATCATATTGACAGGGGATATGAAAATATCGAGGGGAAGTTGTCAAAAATTGGAGCTAAGATAAAACGCATTCCTGCATAAGGGTGTAGCTAAGGAAACAATACACTAATTGGAGGTTAAAATTGAAAATAATAGAAGCGGGCACCACAAATGCCAAGAGATTTTTGAGAAGATTAAAAGAAAGAAAAGTAGATGCCAATCCGGAAATAGAAAAGAAAGTTGCAGAAGTTGTAGAGGAAGTGAAAAAGAAGGGAGATAAAGCGCTTATAAAATATACTGAGCTTTTTGATGGTGTGACATTAGACAAGAAAAAAAGAATAAAACTTTCTGAGAAAGAAAGAAAGAAAATTTCAGGTGAAGTATCCAAGGACCTTTTCTCTATTATGAAGACTGCCGCAGATAGAATTAAGCGCTTTCATATGAGGGAGTTGAGGTCAGGATGGATTTATGAAGAAAAGGAAGGCATCTTGACAGGTCAGAAACTTATTCCGGTTTCAACTGCAGGCATTTACGTGCCCGGTGGGAAAGCGGCATATCCTTCATCAGTTTTGATGAATGCAATTCCTGCAAAAGTGGCAGGCGTTGAAAAGATTATTATGTGCACACCACCATCAAAGGACGGAATCAATCCGGCTGTTATAGCTGCTGCAGAGATAGCGGGGGTTGATGAAATATTTATGGTAGGCGGTGCTCAGGCAATCGCTGCTATGGCTTATGGCACTGAGAGCATACCATCGGTCGATGTGATTGTTGGACCGGGCAACATATTTGTTGCAACTGCCAAGAAGCAGGTTTTCGGGATTGTAGGGATTGATATGATAGCAGGACCGACTGAAGTTGTCATCGTTGCTGATGGTACGGCAAATCCGGATTTCATTGCCGCAGATATGATATCTCAGGCAGAGCATGATGAGAATGCATCAGCGGTGTGCATAAGTAATTCGGAAAAAGTTGCAAAGGGTGTGTTGAAGTTTCTTAAAAAGAGACTTGCGAACTTTGAAAGAAGGAAGATAGCTGAAAAATCACTCAAAAAATTTGGTGCTGTTATCAAAACAAAAGATATTGAAGAAGCAATGAAAATAGCCAACACCATTGCTCCTGAACATCTTGAACTTATGGTGGCAAATCCCTTCAAAATAGTTGCAAAAGTGAAGAATGCAGGAGCAGTATTTTTGGGTGCCTATACGCCTGAGCCAGTTGGAGACTATCTTGCAGGACCTAATCATGTTCTTCCTACAGGCGGTTCTTCAAGATTTTCATCTCATTTGTCTGTTGATAATTTTATGAAAAAGACCACTCTTCTTCATCTTAAAAGAAAAGGATTTCACTATCTTTCTAAAAACGCTTCACAATTTGCAGAAATCGAGGGTTTGATAGGGCACTCTCTTTCTGTGAAAGCGAGAATAAAAGGCAGAAAATAGATTTATTCTGAACTGAATCCGCAGAATTGCTCGTAGTCAATTAATTCAGTGATGGTTTTCTCTTTTCCGCAGAGCGGACAATTAGGGTCTTTTTTTATTTTGACTTCTCTGAAATCCATAGTCAATGCATCATACATCAGCAATCTCCCAATAAGCGGTTCGCCAATACCGAGAATCAGCTTTATCGCTTCTATTGCCTGAATGACGCCTATAATCCCCGGTAGTACGCCTAAAACTCCTGCTTCCTGACAGCTTGGAACAGCGCCGGGAGGAGGGGGCTCGGGGTAGAGACAACGATAACAGGGACCATCATCAGGCTTAAAAACTGTTGCCTGTCCTTCAAATCTGAAAATACTTCCATGAACATTTGGAATTTTTTTAAAATAACAGGCATCATTGATTAGATATCTTGTGGGAAAATTGTCAGTGCCATCAAGAACGATATCAAATCCATCAATAATATCCATTATATTGTTTGAAGTTAATCTTTCTTTAAAAGGAATGACTTTGACATCGCTATTTAGCTCTTTTATGGTTTTTGCAGCAGAATCTACCTTATGTGTGCCGAGTTCAGGGGTTGAATGTATGATCTGTCTCTGAAGATTGCTTAATTCGACAACATCGGAATCTATTATGCCGATAGTGCCAATGCCTGCGGCGGCAAGATAATAGATCGAAGGGGAGCCCAATCCACCGGCGCCAACGACAAGGACCTTTGAATTTAACATCTTTTTTTGGCCAATGCCGCCCACTTCGGGCAAAATAATATGTCTGCTGTATCTTTCTATCTGTTCTTCAGTAAAATCTGTCATTTATAAAATCCTTGTTTATTCTATTGATTACATATCTCTTAAAAGGGAAACCTTAAAGAGCACAGAGTTTTAATTTTGTCAAGAATACATTGAAGATGTTGAAGTACAATGTAAAAAAGCATTTTTTAAATCGCCTTTTAATGTTATCAAAAAAAGTAAAATATAAT
>RFHX01000295.1 GCA_003695725.1 Candidatus Schekmanbacteria bacterium | reverse complement strand
ATACAAAAGAAGGATTCAATGTCGTCTTTAACTACTTTGTTTTTTACTAATTCCTCTGATTAGGAGACAAGCATTTTGATAAGATGAAATGCGAGAGTGTGTTGTCTAGTTAGAGGTTTAATAACAGATGTAGTCATCGCTCAACAAACTAATAGCATGCTATATATTGTATGAATAAATATCAAAACATCTCCTTCTGTGAAGATTCTTTGATGAAGGGGAGATATTTTTTGTAGAGGTCGGTGAGTTTCTGGCAGTAGTATTCCACATTTTCATCAGGGGCATTTCTATCCCACTCTGATGCCAATTTACAGTTATCATATACTGTAACTTTCTTCTTCGTGCCTGTCACATAAAAGGACACCTGGTCGCCTGCCTGATAGTTTCGTCCTGACTTTATAGCAAGTTCATAGGATGCCGCTTGATTGCGCTTCTTATCAGCAATCTTCTGCCTATAGGATTCAGGAGAAATTGCAAGAGTTTCCGTCTTTGCGAGCATTTCAATATCAAATCGGTGTTCTCTGATCTTTTTGATATATTCATTGTATAGTTCCTCACATTGACTGCTTTCGCCTGTCAGAAGGAGATAAATCATATCATGTAGAAATTGTCTGAGATATTTTTCCATACCCCGAGATTTCAAGCCGGAACCTTTGATTGATAATTTCCCATTATGGTCAAGCAAAGCATAGTTTTTCATTTTGTAGCTAAACATTGCCTTGTATCTGCCATCAAATTCAACTTCAATCCCCTTGGGAAGAGACTTGGAAAGCTCTTTTATCAGCTTCTCCTCATCATCTTCAGTTTTTATATTCTCCGGCGGCACAAAATAGATACCATCAGTATCCACTTCAACCGGTTTGCATCCTCTCTCTTTCAGCCATTTAATCATCTGCTTGATAATACTGCGTCCCTTTGCAGTTACCTCAGCCGCTTTTTCATAATCAGCAAAATTAGAAAAGGAAGCGGCTAAATAACCGTAGAAGGAATTAATCAGAATCTTGAATTCACTTTGCAGGGCATTGTAATAGTTTCTTTTGGCTTCATCCTTCTCCTTCAATGACATCTCCTTTGCTTTCACCCTGAAATCGCGCAAATCTTTGAGCAACGAAGGAAATATCTTCAACGTGTCTTTGCGTGGAAAGATGTTGAAATTCAACATCAATGAGGGATATAGAGACCTGACATCGCAGTGAAGCACATGCTTTACTACACCTGTAATGAAGATATCTGTATAACCGCCTTCAATATTGCTCTTCTCTTCCGGAATTTGAGGAATAGAATAGGAGTGATAGAGATATTCTCTTAGAAAAAGAGAATTGATTTTTGTGGCGTTGCCCCTCACAATTACATTCTGATATGAGTATGGGAATATCTTTGCTTCGATGAAATATCCCTCTCCAAATATTTCAGCTAATGCCTTTGTTTCAGCAACATCATCGAGATTATACTTAATCAATTCTTCAGGATTTGTATCGAAAACTTCAGAAATCCTTTTCCCTTCAATATAAACTCTATCTGGTGAGGCAACTCCTAAATGTTGTGCAACGCTTTTCAATCCATATTCATCCAACTCTCGAGCCGAAATATCGTATGCCTGAGAAAGAAGCCATGTATCAATGATGTGCCTTCCATAAATTTCCCACTTTGTATAATCGATTGCCCTTTCAGCAAAAGTAACTCGTGAATTATGGGATTTGGGTTCTATACCTCCCCTGCCCCAATTCAATTTCACTTTATGCATTCCGGCACGAACTTTTATGTAGTCTAAATCAAACTTAAATATATTATGTCCTTCGATTACATCTGGGTCTTTTTCCTGAATAATATCATTGAGTTCTTCAAGCATTTCCGGTTCTTTTTTCTTTGAGCCGTCGATTACATAACTCCAACCCCGATTATCTGAAAGCCCAATCGAAACAATGCGGTCCGCCTTTCGAGCCGGATTAGAGAATTCAAATCCCTTTTCACAATAAGTCTCTATATCAATCTGTAATCGATGAATATCTGACATTGCCATACCATTGAACAAAGTTTTTCCTGTCAAAAGAAGATACTGGTGGACTGGGTCATTTAGAAACATATATGGTGCTTGTGGGCTCGATGGCGGCTTCCCCGAAGCTTTTTGAAAATGCTTTTTTGCTTTTTCAAGAGAACGCCAAGATTTGAACCTTACCAAATATTTGAAGAAATTATCTCCTTTTAGTTTTTGCACATCATATTTTTCATTCAATCCAACGAGATAATCCTCCTTTTCCAGCAGGATAAAGGGGTCGAAGAACTCTTTTCGTGATGATATTTTCCCATCTCTACGGGTAAATATCTCGACTTTGCAGTCATCGACAAATTCAACGGCAACTATTGAATCCTCGTCGTCTCTGCCAAAGAGGATTTTGTTCTGTTCAAACTCTATATTTTTCATAGCTACTCTATACGCTCAAAATACGAATTTAATTTACATCTGTTAGATTTTTTTGTCTACTCACATCTTCATTTTTTCAATATGGGATATAAGTTCATACCTAAGAGAAAACTTTGCAAGTTATTTTCCCACTAATCGATTTATGCATTTAAAAAAATCTTGAATTTAATTTTTTTTGGGTAATCCATAATCAATCTCTCTCCGGTCACCTTTCGCAAAAAAATTCCAGCTCTTTTTTCTTTGGAAGAAGGTCAATGATAAAGAGCATTGAAATATTGATACAAAAGGTAAGTCTGAGTATGAAAAAATGGTGCCGGAAAAAGATAAAAAATGATAATGGAATATGAGCAGTTCGTGGATATGATGTTATCATTTAAGTTGCCTGTTGGCCTGATTTTTTGTATCAAGAATAACAATTCTATGTGCAAGAGATTAAAAAAGGAAATTTAAAATAATAAAAATTTGTTTTCCCTCAGTAGAAAAACGGGAAAAACAATTAAAGATTACTTATTGATTGGGTATTCACAAATTATTCAGATATATTTTTCTCTTTATTCATTTTCTTTAATGTACTCGCAATCTCATCAATAAATGGCTTTATGATATT
>RFHX01000294.1 GCA_003695725.1 Candidatus Schekmanbacteria bacterium | reverse complement strand
TTTTTATCTCGTATCCTTTTAACAATTCCAATAAACCCGTTTTTAAATTTCAAAACAGTACCTACAGGATAAACTCCAACTGTCCTTATGAAATAATCAACAAGTTTTGGATTCAAGTGGTTTCCTCTCCAACTATAAATTTTTTGAAGTGCATTAAAAGGTGTTAACCCTCGGCGATATGGCTTATCTGTACATATAGCATCATATATATCTGCAATGGCAACCATCATTGAATAGGTACTCAATCTATAACCTGGAAGCCCTTTTGGATAACCAAAGCCGGAATATTTTTCGTGATGCTGGAGGGCAATCAACAGAGATTTCCGTGACATACCTTCTGTTTTTTCAAGAATATTAAAGCTGTGAAGAGGATGTTTTTTTATAAGATCATATTCATCATCAGTCAATTTAGCTGGCTTGTTGAGAATAGTTGATGGTATTTTGACAATACCGCAATCATGCAAAAGAGCTCCTGTTCCCAAGATTTTTAATTCATTTTTCGGAAAGCCAAGCCTTTTTCCAAAAAGTATGGACAGAAGGGCAACATTGAGAGAATGTTGATATGTATATTGGTTGAAATTTTTTATTTTCGTTAAAACAAAAACCGACTCTGCATTTCCATCAACCAATTCATTGAGAAAAGCAACTATATTATTGATTTTTTCAGAACCAAGAATTGATGAAGTATTTATCTTTTCAAAAATCTGCTCAACAGATTTCAAGGATTCGTAGTAGATTGCTTTTGCATTTTCATAAGTTAAAATCCTTTTATTATCCTCTTCCTTATCGAATTCCTTTTTTGACTGACGGGAAAACTTCCTTAATATTGCATTAGAATATTTCTTTTTCTCCTTATTACTGTCAACTGCATCGATTGAATCCTTTCCCTTTTCCGTATCTATATAGACTTCATCAATTTGATAGTTACGAATTTTTTCTATCTCTTTCTTGCTTTTGATTAACAGCGAACTTCTGAAAAATGGATGATAACGCCATGGAGTATTCAAGTCTGCTATAAACATACCAACTTTAAGCTTATCAGTTTTGATTTTCTTAATCATAAGCACATGTATAATTTTTTTCAGGGAAGTGATAGACAATCTTATATAATCGTAACAACTGCCCTATTCTTTTAGATAGAATTTTGGAATGGAATCGATTTATTTTTTAAATGAATAAAGATGTGATAATATTACCGAAGCTGCAGCTGAAACATTTAGAGAATCGATAACTCTTGTAGTAGGAATAAAGAAGAGGTCATCACAAACTGTTTTTAGTAGCCGCCTTATACCTTTGCCCTCACTTCCCAATACAATGACCTTCTTTTTGGGGAAATCCATCTCCCGAATCGAATGTGATGCTTCAGCATCAGCGCCATAAATCCAGAATCCAATATCTTTTAATCTTTCAGCCAATTTTACAAGATTTGTAACTACAACAATTTTCATATGTTCAACAGCGCCTGCTGATGCTTTGCACACAGTGGCTGTAACAGGCGCGCAATTTCGTTCTTCTGTTACGATATAATCAACACCGAAAAGTAGAGCACTTCGTATTATAGAGCCAAAATTCATCGGATCAGTAATCCCATCCAAGAAGAGAACAAAAGAATCTTCCTTGTCCGAAACTTCCTTCAAAAAATCGTCTATTGATAAATATGGATAAGGCGAGATTTCTGCGGCAATACCTTGATGCGTCGAAGAAGAAGCCATTTTTTCTATTTCTCTTTCATCAGAAAAAATTATTCTGATATTTTTCCTTTCAGCTTCCTCAATGATATTGTGAAAAAAATCACTTCTTCTTTTCAGCAGATATATGGAAAAGATTTTTCTTTTTCCCGCTCTTATTGATTCCTTGACAGGATTGAGACCGTAAATGATTTCCTTTTTTTTGAGAGCAGCCCTATCAGGCTTTCTTCCATGTTGTCCCTTGCGGACCATCTTCCAAGATTATACCTTTGCTCTTTAATTCATCCCTAATTCTATCGGCTTCAGCCCAATTCTTTTGTTGTCTTGCTTCGCTTCTCTTTGCAATGAGCTCCTCTATTTCTTCTTCTGAAAGAGTATCCAACTGCTGTGTGGTGCGGGCTTTTTTGAACCATTCATCAGGCGTATGTGAAAGTATGCCAAGTATCTTCCCTGCCATTAAAATCTCAGCACAGGAGTTTGCAAGCTTTCCCCTATTATTACTCTTCGTTGCATCTAAGGATGAAGCACTCTTATTGATTTCCTTTACATATTCAAAAAGCCGACCGATGGCAAGGGCAGTATTGAAATCATCATCCATTGCTTCTTCAAAGGACTTCATAAAAGAAGATGCGTCTCTCTTGCCTTTACCTTTGACTGAATCCAATCTTTCCTTCTGTGCTTCGATATTGACACCTTTATCTCTGAGCATGCCAAGAGTAGTATATATGCGGTCTAAACTTGCGCAGGCATTTTTAATATTCTCTTCAGAAAAATTGATTGGATTTCTATAATGAGTAGAAAGCAGAAAAAGTCTCAATGCTTCAGCAGGATAGCTTTTTAGTATATCTCTAATTGTAAAGAAATTTCCCAAAGATTTGGACATCTTCTCTTCATCGATATTCACGAAGCCATTGTGCATCCAATATTTTACAAAAGGTTTGCCGCTAAATGATTCCGACTGAGCAATTTCATTTTCGTGATGGGGAAAGATTAGGTCCTTCCCTCCGCCATGGATATCAAAAGTTTCGCCAAGAATATTCATTCCCATTACAGAGCATTCAATATGCCAGCCGGGACGCCCCTTACCCCAAGGGGAATCCCAAGCAGGTTCATTTTCTTTTGATTTTTTCCAAAGAGCAAAATCAAGGGGATTCCTTTTTTCTTCATCGACTGCAACTCTTGCACCTGCTTGAAGCTCATCAAGATTTTTTCCTGAAAGTTTTCCATATCCTCTGAATTTCTCCACCTCGAAATAGACACTTCCGTCTATTTCATAGGCAAATCCCTTTTCAATCAACCCTGATACCATCTCAATCATTTTGTCTATAAATTGAGTAGCCCTCGGCTCAACATCTGCATCTCTAATATTGAGTGCTCTCATATCTTTGTAATATTCTTCAATATATTTTTCGGAGATTGCTTTGTAGTCAACGCCTTCCTCGTTAGCCCGATTTATGATTTTGTCATCTATATCTGTAAAATTCTTTACGAAAGTTACATCATAGCCCTTGTATTCCAAGTAATTCCTAATTGTATCAAATGCAGCAGAGCTTCTCGCATGTCCGATATGGCAGACATCATACACTGTTACACCGCAAACATACATTCCCACTTTCCCTTTCTCAATAGGGACAAGCTCTTCCTTTTTGCGTGCCAATGTATTATAAAGTGTTATACTCATTTCATATCTCCAAAAGTAGTGTGTTGGTAAATGAAAAGTTGAAAAATGTCAAGAATGGACAAGGTATTAAAGTAAACTATTCTTTGATTTTCCAATCTTTTTTTATTAGAAAATTCCAAAGAAGGAGAAAGAATGCAAAAAAATTATTATATACTTTTATTCGTAATCCTTTTTTTCCTTGTCATTTTTATAGTAAACAATTCTAAAGGAAATGAAATAGTTTTGAAAGAAGGCGATAAAGCACCTGATTTTACAGCGTTAAATGATGAGGGGAAGAAGGTATCGCTCTCTGACTTCAAAGGCAAGATTGTTGTCTTATATTTCTATCCAAAAGACAATACTCCGGGATGCACGAATGAAGCATGCAGCTTCAGAGATTCATATGAAAAAATCAAAAGTTTGGGAGTTGTTGTGCTTGGAATAAGTCTTGACAATGAAGAATCACATAAAAAATTTAAAGAAAAATATAATCTCCCCTTTACACTTCTAAGCGATAAAGACGGTGAAATTTCAAAAGAATACGGAACTTATACCCAATATTTGAGGACAATCAAATTCGCTAAAAGAATGACTTTTATAATTGATGGCAATGGAATCATAAAAAAAATTTACAAAAAAGTTGATGTTTCTCGTCACAGCGAAGAAGTTTATAATGACATAAAATCTATTTTTGATTTTGAAAAAAAAGATAGTGAGTTATGAGCGCAAAAGAAGGAGAAAAATTTCAAGAAAAAACCAAATATTCCCGTCATTCTTTATCAGGAGGAAGGCTGGACTGGAGCAAAAAGCCGCCTCTTTACAAGGAATATCCAGATAGCAAAAAAATAAAACTTCCGCCTCCAGCACGAGATAAAGAGGAATCTTTTTCAAATATCATAATGAAAAGGCGCAGTATAAGAGATTATAGCAACAGTCCTCTCTCTTTATCTGATTTATCTTATCTCTTATGGGCAACCCAAGGCATCACAGCTCAAATTTACGGCTATGAATTCAGAGCGGCACCTTCTGCAGGCGCATTGTATCCCATTGAAACATATCTTTTAGTGAACAATGTCAAAGAGATTGAAAAAGGAATATATCACTACGCTGTCAAATCACACTCACTTGAAACTATCAAAGAAGGTGATTTTTCCAAAAAAACTGCTTCTGCTGCACTTGGTCAAGATATGGTTGCTTTAGCACCCCTCTGCTTCATCTGGACAGCTATCTTCGAGCGCTCAAAGTGGAAATACAGCGAAAGAGCATATCGCTATGTTTATCTCGATGCAGGACACATCGCCGCGCACCTCTCTCTTGCCGCAGTATCGATTGGGCTTGTGAGCTGTCAGATTGCCGCTTTTTTCGACGATGAAGTCAACGAATTGATTGAAGTCGATGGGAAAGAGGAAAGCACACTCTATATGAGCACAGTAGGAAAACCTATTATCCCTAAAAAGTTATAGCTAATTCATCTTCCAATCTTATTTCACACTTTTAACTTCGTAATAGCGGTCAGCTTCCAATGCTTTCATTATCTTTGCGCCAAGGCAGGGTTTGACATATTTGACCTTAAATTCTCTGCCTACAATGTTGAAAAGCTCAACACAACAACTGCTGGTATGGTTTGTATCCGTTATTGTATAAGGAATTGTCTCTCCATTTTTTTCGACAGCAAATTTTCCCTCGATGAAATTTGAATGCACTGCATCCCAAAATCTGAAGATTTCATCAATTGAATCATCGATTCCAACACTATTTTTAAATGCATCAGCCAGCCTCGATTTAGATTCAGGCGGGAATGCAAGCCATCCTTCGGGAACTTGGCTTTTATATTTACTGGATTCAGCCAATGTCTCTATTTCTTCCCTCGATGGATATGAATCAGGTGAAAAGTCGCTCTCGTTGACTATTACTTCGAGCATCTCTTCATATTTAGATGGTAAACGCTCATCTGAGACAACGAGATATTTCCCATTATAATTTGAGGCATAATACCACGGCGCCGCATCATAACGGCAATTTAAATTCCAAATCTCAGGTGATACGATACCAATTTGAGCCTTTAAAGATTCGCAGGGAAGTTTGACGGCAAGGGAAAATTTTTTTCTTTCGCTCAGAAGCTCTTTTTTTAAATTATCAGTTGCAACCTTGTCCATCCAGTAACAGAATTTTTTAAAGGGTTTTCTCTCTTCCTGCATTTTTTGACTCCTTAAAAGAGATTCTAATTTTTTATTTTAAATCCTATTATTTTAAAAACAAAATTGCTAATTTTTTTATTAA
>RFHX01000293.1 GCA_003695725.1 Candidatus Schekmanbacteria bacterium | reverse complement strand
GTATCAGTGACAGAATACTTTTATTACTTTATTCTGAAGAGAGCAAATTCTTGTCTATTGATAAAATTATGGAACATCTTAAATATAAGAATAAGAGATATTTAAAAAACAAGGTCTTGAAAAAATTGGAATCTCAGAAACTTATCGAATTGGCTGAAAATGATTCTGTTTTAATTCTTCCACCTGGTATCAAATATGTTGAAGATAACTATGAAAATTGGAAAATAGATTAGGAGAAGGACCAATGGATAACAACTTCAAAATTTCTGTCAAAATTGGTGAAATTGAAATTTCATTGGAAGGAAGTGAAAAATTTGTTTCAGAACATTACAAAACAATTAAGGATGATATTGAATCTCTTTTTGAACTCTGGAAAACATTGCCTCGATTAGCGAGTGGTGTTTCAGAAAAAGGAAAGGAAGAAATTTCTGGTGAACCTAAAATAAAAAATGAAATACCAGAAACCTTTGGCGAGTGGTTAACAAGGATTCCAAGAGATATTTCTGATACTGACAAAGCATTATTAGCTGGATATTTTCATCAAATTAATTCTGAACGTAAAGTGTTCAAAGTAAGAGATGTAACAAAAACTCTTAAAGATCATGGTATTAAGTTGTCAAATCCTTCACATTTAATAAAACATGCGGCTGAATCAAAAAAATACATTTTTCAACAGTCAAAAGAAGGCAATCAAATTAATTATAGATTTTCTAGAGAAGGTGAAGAATACATACAATCTCTTTTAAACATAAATGGTTAAACATATAACAATTGGCTCAACTTGACCGCAGGGGCTATGCGGTTTTTCAAGTTTAGAAGCCCGCACCAAGTTTTTTGGTTATTCAAAGTCAGTGCCCCGCAATCCTGCGGCAAGTTAGCCAAAACGTTATGCCATAATTACATTAAACGAATGGAGCTTCAATATGAGATTCGGTTCCATACTTTCGATTTCAATATTCTTAATTTTCAATGTAGTTTTTGCTAATAGGATAATGGCACAAACAACATGGGAAGAATTGCAGGCACAACCTAAACCAACTTTTGTGGGTTTAAACAAGGATAGTATCACTGTCGACATATTTTCAAACGATATATTTTTTTCATTTGGCCCTAATGTCAATGATCAGCTACGAGAAACATGCATATACCATTTGAAAAAAGCAGGTGTGAAAGTTTCAGACGAGACATTAAATACATTAAAGTATCCCAATTTGTATATAAGCATACAATTTGAGGCAATAGGAAGTGGTACCACTATTGTAGGCTATGCTTTTAGTGTCAGTGTGGGGCTTAGACAAAAAATTATTTTGGAGAGAAATAAAAAAATTACTGATTATGCGATAACATGGTTAAGGGTTAAAACAAGCTACGCGCCTGCTCCAGAGCTTTTGACCAATATACGAAACATTTTGAAAGAAAAAATTGATGAATTTGTAATTGAATATCTGAAAGCCAAGACTTAACAAAGAGGCTACTTTGGTGGAAACCAACCTAAATTTTCGCACACACAAATAAGTATAGAGAATCCCTATGAATGCAATTGAAAAAAAAATTAAAGAACTCAACGACATTGATGAAGAATTAAATTCTCAAATACAACACGGCAGTTTTATAAAAGATAAAGAAAAAATCAAAGTATTTTTTGGCCAGATTGAAAAGTTCCTAAATATTAGAACTCAAATTAGAAAAGAATTTACGAGTATTGACGCAATAGAATTGAAAGATATGAATTTGATGAAGACTCTAAGGAGAGTATCTGCAGGAGAAGATTTTATCGCTGATATTGTAGTCAAAGAATTAAATATTAAATCGAATGAAGATGATCAGTATGACTTACATGATCAAGACATAGATGATCTTGCTTTTAGCACTCTATTTTCATGGTTTGGGCCAAAAGAATATATTGAAGGCTTGATAGAAATTGGGGTGATGGTAACAGAAGTAACTATTCCCAAAATACTTATCCAATATCTTGAAGAAGCTCGCAAGTGTTATGCTTTTCAACAATACAATGCGGTAAATGCCTTATCAAGAACCATTTTGGAAATTGCAATGAGAGACATTTGTATTAGAAAAGGTTATATTGAAAGACTCGTAAACCACAAAGAATCATACAAAAAGTATCCTCCTCGGAAATTAATTGACAAAATTTCGAGTGGAGAATTAAAAAAGGAAATAGAAAATTTGTATTATGATAAACTTAGTCCCACAATTCACGGCTTTCGCTCATTTCTGGATAAGAATGTTAATATTGAATTGAGAAATACGATCAGAGTAGTTGAAAAATTATATGACCTTCACAAAATTAGAGCAGATTTGGCATAACAATATGCTCAACCTGAACGGTGGGGCCTGGAGATTTTAAGCAATAAAGGTGGTCAATCAAGTTTTGTTTGTTTCAGCAGGTTTTATCTGCGCACGCCCACCGTCAGGTTAGCATTAGCGTTATGTGGCATATAATGCAAGTGAAAATAAAAAAGGAAAATAGTTGAAGGTGTTAAAGCAATATTCTAAAAAAGCAGGGCTTCCACCGGGAAAACCC
>RFHX01000292.1 GCA_003695725.1 Candidatus Schekmanbacteria bacterium | reverse complement strand
TTTTTATGCCAAAATTATGAAAAAACTCATCATTAAGTTTGCATTGCCTCTTATACTGATTACCTTTTTAAGCGGTGATTTATTTCTCTGCACTGATACAAAAGCAGATGATAAAGGCAGGTTACAATTTAATCTGCCTTCAGAAGAATTAATTAAAAATCTGCCTCCCGACGGCGGAAGCAAATACAACCGCCTTATTTTCGAAAAAAGCCCCTATCTCCTTCAGCATGCAACAAACCCAGTTGATTGGTATCCGTGGGGAGATGAAGCATTTGAAAAAGCACGAAAGGAAGACAAGCCGATTTTCCTCTCTATCGGATATTCCACCTGCCACTGGTGCCATGTAATGGAGGAGGAATCCTTTTCTAGTAAAGAAGTTGCCAAAATTTTAAACAAATATTTCGTTGCTATTAAAGTCGACAGAGAGGAAAGGCCTGACATCGATAAGGTGTATATGAATATTCTCCAAGCGGCAACAGGCAGCGGCGGCTGGCCTATGACAATAATAATGACGCCTGATAAAAAACCCTTTTTTGCAGGGACATATTTTTCAAAAACAGCACAATTCGGGAAACCGGGTCTTCTTCAGATTTTACCCTCTATAGCAGAAACATGGAAAAATGAAAGAAAAAAAATTTTAGATATAGCCAAAGAATGGGATACTGCAATATCGACTTTAACATTTGAATCTCCTGGACCTTTCCCTGACAATGAAATTATAATAAAGACATTCAACAATCTTTCATCAAGTTTTGATTCAAAGAGTGGAGGTTTTCTTTTCCAGCCAGTTAAGTTCCCATTACCTAATAATATTTTGTTTCTGATTCGCTACTGGAATCAAACAAAAGATGCACAAGCCCTTGAAATGGTGGAAAAAACATTGACCAATATGCGATTGGGGGGGATTTATGATCACATAGGGTTCGGTTTTCATCGCTATTCTACCGACCACGACTGGCTTGTGCCCCATTTTGAGAAGATGCTTTACGACCAGGCACTGATATCACTTGCTTATGTCGAAGCATATCAGGCAACGGGCAATAATCTATATGTGAAAACTGTAAAGGAAATATATGAATATGTATTTCGGGAATTAACCTCTCCCAAGGGGGCTTTTTACAGCGCTGAAGACGCAGACAGCGAAGGTGAAGAAGGAAAATTCTATTTGTGGTCGAAAAAGGAAATAATTGATGTCCTCGGAAAAAGAGAAGGAGAGTTTTTTTCTGAAATATTTAATATTGAAGAGGATGGCAACTTTTATGACAGAATCACAGGGGAAAAAACCGGAAAAAATATTATTTATCTGCGCGATGAATTATCCTCAATCGCCAAAAAGAAAGGAGTAAATCCCATATCACTTCATCAGCGCATTGAAAGAGACAGGAAAAAACTTTTCAGTGCGCGGGAAAAAAGAATCAAACCATTCAAAGATGATAAAATTCTGACAGATTGGAACGGATTGATGATTGCCTCGCTGGCAAAAGCATCGGTTGTGCTTAATGAGAAAACCTATGCAGAAAAAGCAGAAAAAGCGGCAGATTTTATCCTTGCAAACCTTCGAAAAGATAATGGCAGGCTTCTGAAGCGGTATCGCGATGGTGAGTCGGGATTAGCCGCTCATCTTGAGGATTACGCTTATCTTACCTGGGGATTGATTGAATTATATGAATCAACCTTTGAAACACGCTATTTAAAGGAAGCGCTAAATCTGTCAGATATAATGATTGATGATTTTTTTGATAAAGAAAAAGGCGGATTTTTTTTCTCATCAAATGAAGGTGAAAAACTTTTAATGAAAATAAAAGAAATCTATGATGGGGTAACACCGTCAGGAAATTCAGTAGCAGTAATGAATCTTTTAAGGTTAAGCAGAATTACAGGAAATAAAAAATATGGAAAAATTGCTGAAAAAACCATAAAGGCATTTGCAGGTGAAATTGAATCAGCGCCTCATACCTACACTTATTTGATGTCTGCAATCGATTATATCATAAACCCCGGATTTGAAATTGTAATTGCCGGCAATATGCAGGCAAGTGACACAAAAAAAATGCTGTCTGCTATATGGAAAAAATATCTCCCAAATACCGTTATCATCTTTCGCCCTGATAACTCCAAGCACGCGGAAATAATTAAATTAGCATCTTATGTGGCAAATATGAAGTCGCTTAAAGGAAAAGCAACCGCCTATGTATGTAGGAATTTTGCCTGCAATCTTCCCACAACGGATATTAAAAATATGCTTGAACTCATTGGAGAAAAATAAAAAACTAACTTTATTGCTCATGTTAACATTGGTTTTATATTCTTTTTTTTATTCTTGTCATAGCATCCGCTATAAAGACTGCAATTGTCAACGGTTCAAGTAATAAAAGATAGGCAATCAGCAGTTGGAATATCTTTCGTTATTCCTCAATACTTAACTATATCCAAAGAATGGTTTAATATGCAGGGACCTGTGGGCATTCTATTGCTGGTACTTTTCAGGATACTGCTTCAGAATCTTCAACATTTATATTTCTTCGCGCAGAATTTTCATAATTAGGGCAAGATTTTAAAAATATGGAAATTAATTGCCAGCATTTATTTACTGAAGTAAATATACAAGACTCTTGTAGAAATCTGGGAAAGTTTTTCCATATCTTTATTTTCTGAGAAAGAAATCAATTCAGGCAGACTGCTTTTTCCTTTTTCAAAAACTCATACAGAGCATCAGCAATGATTTTATGTCCCTCAGCGTTTGGATGTTTGTCTGTTTTCAATATCCAAAGTTTAGAAGGGTCTCTGCCCTTGAAAAAAGGAAGCAAATCCAAGACAAGAAAATTATTTCTTTTTGCCTCACTCAAAATCTTTTCGTCAATGTTTCTGAAAGGATATGCGTCGCCAAAATCAGTCATTGATGGAATAAGCATAAAGAGAAATTTAAAATGGTTTTCCTCAGATATTTTTTTAAATTCTTTAAATTCATTCTTACGCTGCTTCCATAAATCAGAACTACTTTTATATTTAAGATTTAGCTCCTGTGTATATGATATTTTACTCTGCAACTGTTTGATTCGTTCATAAATCAACCTAAAAAGGTGACTGTGCTTGTAAAG
>RFHX01000291.1 GCA_003695725.1 Candidatus Schekmanbacteria bacterium | reverse complement strand
TTTTTATGCTATACTGTGTATTAAACAGTATGCATCTTTGTACTTTGCTGCGAATGCAACTCTCATATTTGCTTGGAATACCCAGTCGTCGGTTCCTATTTGATAGAATCTATTGAATTTAAGATTCCTTCTTACAGCATAGTAACCAAACCTTCCCTTTACTCCCACAATCATACTAGATGCGGTTAATTGGGTGGTTGGTTTAACTGCCATTCCTGCAATTGTTCCGATTGCTCCGTCTCTTAATAATGGGCTTCCAAATGTTGCCTCGTCAAATATAGGTCTAGCGTTTCCGTCAGTCAATAGTTTCAATGTTTTGATGTTATTTGGGTGTGTATACATTACATCTGGTGCTGGGTGTTTATCTGCTAAAATTTCGTGTTGTGCGTTAATTAATGTAGTCCAACTTAATGTTCCAGCAGAAACTGTATTTGTAGCATTTCCTACTGCTCCAAGAGCATCTGCGAAGTTTGTTGTATCAGAACCTAAGATTTCTCCATCTATTGCAAGTGCTAAATCTTTACCCATTTGTTCTGATATAATTGCAGCAACTGATTGTGGTGCGTCTTCTAACAATTCAGTTGATGCTGTCATTAATGCTGCAACCTTTTTAGCACTCATTGTTGTCCTTCCAAATGTAATGTCTGCTCCAGTTATTGTTGTACTTTCACCTATCCATCTTGCAGTACTACCTCCAACTAATTTAGGTAGCCTTAATTCATCTGAGCCCATTGGAACCCTTTGTAAGTCAGGTAAGGTTACTGCATTGTCCTGAATGTATGCTAAGATTTCTTTACTTAACTCTTCAGGTACAATGAACCCACCTGCTGCATCGGTTCCTTCGGACAATGCTTTAAGTATGTTAGCCATTTTTATCCTTTACCTCCATTAAACTTTAAATAGTCCACTCTTCTCTAATGCCAAACCAACCTTCTCAAAAAACTTATTTTCATCCATTCCCTTCTCATATTTAGGTACTTCAATATCACTAGAAACATTTTTATCCAAGTCAGAATAGCCCTTTCTTAAAACTCGTATCTCATCTAAGGTTTTATTCAACTCCGCTATTAATCCTTTCTTTAGTTCCTTTAATTCGTCCAACTCCTTCTTAACCGTATTAAATTCTTTCTTAAGGTCCTCAACGGAATTACTTGCTTCTTTTTGTTCGCTTTCTGCTGTTGTTTCTTCTTGTAATGTAGTCTCGGT
This sequence comes from Candidatus Schekmanbacteria bacterium, assembly GCA_003695725.1. NCBI lineage: Bacteria > Candidatus Schekmaniibacteriota > Candidatus Schekmanbacteria bacterium. The sequence goes on along the minus strand of RFHX01000291.1, from coordinate 4,168 downwards.
TTGGGCTACTTCCTCACTAACTTCTTCCTTCTTATCTGGTTCTGCAGGTTGTTCTTTCTCAGAAGGCTGTTCAACCATTTCAGAACCCTCTTGTTTTAAAACATCCTTTGCCATTTTTTCCTCCTGTTGTGTTTTTAAGTATCTCTCAGCGACAGAACTAAGAACTCGCTTAGCAGCCGCCCTAATCCTATCAGTAGAATCATCTGGACTAACCGCAACAATCTGATTCATTCTTGCTAACGCATTTCTAAGGTGTGGTAAATCGACTTTGCCATCGGCATCCTTATATGGTAGGTGACGATAGGTTCTAGGAACCGTCTTGCCCTCAGAATCCTTTTTGCCCCCTCGCTCTATGACAGCAAAACTGCTATCTGGTAAATCATTAATATATGCTGTCGTCCACTTTGCTTTACTAATCTGTTCCATAATTCCTTTATGAGCATCGGGATAAGAAGGAATACCAACAGGGCTACATTCCAATAAATCTATATCCAAATAAACCGGTATTTTTCTTCTTGCCATTATTCATCCACCTCTGTTTTATCTAAAACTCTTCCCCCAATTGAAAAACCAATAGGCATTCCCTCATGATGAGCATACTTCCATAAACGTTCCCCATCCGGATTAGACATATTAATTTGCATTCTAGCAACAAGCCTATCTCCCTCTTGCCAAGCATCAACCCACTTACCAACAATGTCCCTCCAATCGTATATTCTATTTCCATTTTTATCATATCCGTGGTTATTAAAAGCAGGAATTCTATTTTCTTTAAATGCCTGTATCATCTTATTTATTGCCTGCTGAGACATCTTTTCTCCGTCCCTGTCTTCCTTAAGACCAGATACAGTAACTTCAATATATCTCCTTTCAATACCGTCTATGTCCTTTTCTATGAAGGACTTAGTTACTGGAACAAAAACATTAAATGACTTTTCAATAGGAAATCCCCCAGACTCAACATTCATAGTCCCCACCCCCTTATTGCTATTTTTTTCTTCCCACTCATTATAACAAATAGCCACTGCCTGTTTACGATTCATTTCTGGTTTCTCATTCATTAAAAAACTAACACACCTACTTATGTATTGGTTCTTCGCTTCCCCTTCCTTCGGTTTCGGCAATGGCATCTTTTACCTCACTAAATCTTATTTCTTCTATTTCTATTCCACCAACTCCAACACTAACCAACATATCCCTAAAGGCATCAACATCAACTTCAGACTTATCGACCACATATAAGTAACCGACGCCAAACTTAAACACATATAGTTCAAATGTGTTCTCTGTTTCTTTAAAATGTACTAATCCCCACTCTGCAGATAATCTATCAAAATCCGCCTTATTTTTAACTTTTATTATCATTTTATCTTACCTTATTATCTTGAAATTGTGGAGTATTTGTGTCCTGTTCTATGTCAGACATATCTCCCCTTTGTTGTCTATTATCTCGGTTCTCATCAAACCGAGTAAATATTCCTTGTTTTAAATTGTGTGGCATTGTATGGTCTTTGGGTATCTTTGGTGGGAGGCCCATCCTCTCCCTTCCTTCCTCTATACTTTGACCGCCCCTATCCCACAAAATAGCATTAATATTAGCTTCCCTAAGTTCATCTATCCTATATGACTTATTAAATGTCATAGATACTTTAAATTCAGACCATAGCCCAACATTAAGTTGTGGCTCAAGTAATTTCTGGATATATGCGATTGACTTAAAGTACCCGTCATTACTCTCCTTAGGGAAAATTGTGGTTTTAGCTTGGATGAAAGGGACCCTATGTGCAGGAACCCCCCACGCAAAGAGTATTAAATTAGTGAAATGAACTATTAAATCCTTAAATTGCATCTCATTTAACTGTGATGCTCTAACTTGTATTGTTTCTACTTTTCCAGTAGTTATTATGTCAGAATATCTATTTTTGAATTTCTTTATGTTCTTTAATTGATTTTTCAATACTTGATAATTTCTATCATCTTCTCCAGATGCTTCAGGTAAATTCCATACCACCGGAGGAATTCCTTGATTCTCAAATACCTTCCCTGCCGATTCTTTAGCATATAATAAAGTTCCTATATCTGATAATAAAGTTTGTAATGGAGAAAAACCATACACTCCACCACCAAGATTAATCAAGGACAAGTGAATAACATCATCTGGACTAAACTCTAGTGTCTTTTCTGTTCCGGGGACTTTCTGAATCCACTTCCTAACATTACCATATTCATCAAAATCACCAACAATAGTAGAGCTCTTTAATAATTGTAATCCCTTAGTTTCTGATGGCAGCTCCTCCAAAATTCCATCTATGAACTCTTTCTCAAGTTTTTTATTTTTAAATACGTATCCTTTACTCTTAAGTTTATTAGAAATTGACCTAGCAACATCCTTCCTATCAATAGATAGTTTTAATATGTATGCGTCACCAGTAATAAATAAATCCCACAATGCATCAGATAATACCTTAAAGAAATTAAGATTTATTTCCGCTTTCTTCGCCCTTTTTACAGCAGAAGCACTACCCTCAAACCTCCAACCATCGCTTAAAACATCTTCAACCAAAACCTTTATAATTCCTACAACTTCAGGAGACCGCTTAAGAACTTCATATAATGTATCTACCGTGGCAGATTCACTAGTCCACAGTTCCTTATCAGCAGCGCCGATATTTTCTCCAATAAGAATATTATTAGCATCATCAGAAGTAAAAAAAGACTGCCCACTACCAGAAAAACCTTGTTGTCTTGTAGACTTGCTAATCCCCAATCTATCTAAAACTCTATCATACCATGCCATGGCCACACCAATTATATTTATATATGTATAAACTCATATTTAAATCTTTCAGTAAAAGTGCGTAAAATCATATAATTTCTAATGAAACTTGACCATAATCCCTCCCTGCCGCATCAACTGCCAAGGCTAAAGCCATCACCATATCATCATGGGCACCAGAACTCTGCCAACTGCCCCTACCTGATGGAGTTATCTTATAAGTAAATGATATTAATTCTGAAATTAATTCCCTAATTAAATTATATGTTTTGGGATCGTCTTTTTTATATGGAAAAATTACCTTACCGTTTTCTATTAGGGTTGCTAACCTTACTAATAAATCCTCTCTACTTCCTTCCCCCTTACCTGCCTTAAAACTCCTACCAGAAACGACTAATCCCTCTTGACTGAATTTTTCAAAAAACACATGCCCTATGTTACTCTCATCAATGCACGCCTTTATAACATTAAAATTATTATACATCCTAATAAATCTTTCAGACTGTGCAGAAAATGATTCTCCTTTGTTCCTTTCAATAGATACAATCCTACGATTATTGTTATTATCAACTTCAATTACTAAAAACACAGAATAATCTGCCTTTGCTTTCTTAGATATAGCAAAATCCGCACCCATAAAATATCTCTTATTCGGCTCGCCAACGGAAATCAAGGTAGCATTTGGGTCAGTTGATTTAATTATATTATCATAATCAAACAACCCGGCATCAGACGAGATAGGATTACACATATATTCTCTCTCCCACTCAAGCATCTTTCCCTTTCGTTCTAAGTCCTTCTTAATTTCCATAAGTTCATCTAATGGAATCCGGTCTGGTGCAAGTGCCTCACCATTCGCTTTAATAGCTTGATATTTCCTAGATACATATCTACTATCCTCCGATGATAGTTCATGAAGCAAATCTATTTTGCTTGTTGGTGTACCGATAACTACGATTTTGCCCTTTCTCGCAGTAACCGTTGGTTGAATGACTGAATAAAAATTAGATAAATCAGAATACTCTCCAGCCTCATCACAAAATACAAAATCATAATGTCCACCCCTCACGGAAGGAGAATTCGCCCTAACAACAATTGAACATCCGGTCTTAGTTTCTATCTTAGTTTTAGACCAATCTCCTTCTAATTTAGTCTCTGGTACAAGGGCTTCTTTCAATAACTCATTTTCCTCTATTAAACTACGTAACGTATTCAAGTTATCGGACGCCTGCTCCTTCTTATCAGAAACGAACAAGACCTTTTTTCCCCTATTAAAAAAGATTAAGTGTATTACCTTTCCTAAGATTAAAAAAGTCTTGCCGTGACCACGCGGAGCCATAAATGAAGTAAATCTATATCTGTCTATTAAATCAGACATCTCTCTAAGGAAAT
>RFHX01000290.1 GCA_003695725.1 Candidatus Schekmanbacteria bacterium | reverse complement strand
GATAAATATAATTGAATACTAATTGTACTCTGAATTTATTTTCACATAATCAAAGGAAAGGTCACAGGTATAGACTTTTGCTGAACCATTGCCAATATTCAAGTCAACAGTTATCTCCATATTCTTTCTCTTAAAATAATCAATCAGTTTTTTTCTATATTCTTCTTTAAATTTTCCAGATGAAACTGCTTTCATCTTGCCAAAATAGATATCGATCTTCTCTTCGTAAATTTCCGCTCCTGAAGCACCGGCTGATGCCGCTATCCTTCCCCAATTCGGGTCTTTGCCAAAAAGAGCGCATTTGAAAAGCAATGAATTTGCAATCTTAGATGCCACAGTCTTGGCATCTTTGGTGCTCTTTGCGCCTTCTATCTTAATTTCAACGAACTTCGTTGAGCCTTCACCATCTTCAACTATCTTCTTGGCTAGCTCGTCCATACAAATTGAAAGAGATCTTTTAAAAGCATCTAAAATATATTTTTGAGGTTTTTTGCCTCTTTCAAGAGGTGGAGCAAAACAGAAGACTGAATCATTTGTGCTCATATCTCCATCGATAGTAATACAATTGAATGTCTTATCAACTGTATCTCTCAGAGTCCTTTTTAGAAACTGTCTTTCAAGGGGAAGGTCTGTGGCAATAAAAGAAAGCATCGTTGCCATATCAGGTGCTATCATTCCAGCGCCTTTTGCCATTCCTGCAATAGAAAACTTTTTTTTCCCGTTGATAAATACTTCAACCCCAAATTCTTTCGGGAATGTATCAGTTGTCATTATTGCCTCTGCTGCCCCAAAAAATTCTTTCTTTGCAGCTCTCTGAAACAAGCTGTCTATCCCTTTCCTAATTTTATCAATCGGAATCTGGACACCAATTATGCCTGTAGAAGAAGATATGACAGCAGATTGCGAGACACCAAATTTTTCAGCCGCATATTTTTCAATTTCATTGACTCTTTTGATTCCTTCCTCACCTGTACAGGCATTGGCGTTACCGCTGTTTATCAAAATTATTTTTTTCAACCCCTTTGAAACTTTTGCCTTTGCCACCTTAACAGGAGCGGCTTTTATTTTATTTTTCGTAAAAACAGCTTCTGCCATAAAAGGTTCATCAAAAAATATCATTGCAAGGTCTAATCTGTTATTGCCCTTAATCCCTGATGAGACACCAAGGGCCTTGACACCTGAAATTGAATTAAGCCCTTTTTTTATTTTTCTATATTTAATTTTCATTTTGTCTCTTTATCTTTCTCTTTCAAATTTCTCTCTAAAGCCGCCAAAGCCATCTTTTTACGATTTTCCCAGCTTTTAACTGTCATTTCATAGTTATATTTTTCAGCTTCGAAAAGCTTTCTAGTCCTGAAATTTACAATAGAAGTGTTTCTTCTTATTATTGCTTCAATGTTTGAGGCAAGTTCATTCATCTCCCTTATCTCCCCCGGATTAATCATTTTTCCAAGGCGAGTCATAACAATCTCTCTTTCTTTCATAACCCTAAGACGGTTGAAGAGATTTTTGATCTGCATTATATCTTTTTTGACATCCTCATCTGTCCTCATAAAAGACCTCCTTTCATCAAAAAACGGGAGAAAATTTAACCTGCTGTATCTTATATGTCAATCAGATATGACAACTATATAGACTTACTGCTTTTTTATTTCATATCATTTGCCGTTAATTCCCTATCTAAAAAGTTGTGCTTTGCCCATTGATTTAATCTTATGATTGCCTGAGAATAAACTAAATTATAAAAAATTCGAAACAAAATTTTCAGAAGTTTCAAATAAGAAAGATAAGTCATTGACATTGAGTCCTTTGATTCATAAAATGGATAAAAGTTTGGGGCTGTGGCGCAGTTGGGAGCGCGCATGACTGGCAGTCATGAGGTCACGGGTTCGATCCCCGTCAGCTCCATTTCTTTTTTCAAAACTGTTTTTCCTTTTTCCAATATCGTGCCTTTTCCAAAAAAGCGAGAAGTGTTGTTGAATATTTCAAATTTTTAGAAGGACAATTATCAATACAGATCCCACAACCAGTACAATTTACACTTTTTAGAGGTTTTTTCTCCTTGACCGCTCTTAATACATCTACCGACATCTTGCAGGAATCATTACACAAACCACAACCTGTACAATGACTCAAGTTTGTCAAAATTTTTTGTCCTATGACACGCCCTATTATGCCAAGTAATAAGCCGGCAGGACAATAGTAGCAATATCCTCTCCCCCCTATGAAAATCCACAATAACATCATCAGAATCAATTCAAAGATCAAATATTTCATTCCCTCGATAATGTTCATCGTCTTAGGCGGGACAAAGAGCATCCTATTGTATGAGTAAATTGCCCACAAAGATATTAATAAAAGATTTGTCATTAACATTACCCATTGAATCACTATAAGCACTCTTTTAATCGATGGCTTTACAATTTTCGAATAGGGCTTTTTTTTATTGTGAGGAATAAATGGCAGCGCCTCTCCCATTGATTCAGCATGACAACCATTAAACAGACAAATCATACTGCACTGCCAACGCCTTCCTAAAAAAAGAGTCCCCACGAAAACTATGAATTGAAAAACAAGATAAAAAGTGAAAAGTATTATTGGACCATCTATTCCAAATGGATGCTCAAAACTCTTTCCCCAAAATTGTCCTGTAGAATAAATCTGAAACGGCATCGTAGACCATGGGAAGGGCATTAGAGCGAGTGTCAATGACCAAAAATTAGTAGCAACGGGCAAAATCATAAGGGCAATGAAAACAACCAATGAAAAACTGATAAGGCTTAGTGTGCGGAATCCAGACAATGACTTTTTCTTAGATTTGATATAGCGCAAAGTAAAAAAAGAACCAATTATTACGATGGAAGCGCGTCCATAGGTTTCAAACAAATCAAAGAGGCTTCTAAAAAACTCCCTTGAAGGGCCTTCTGAATGACGGCTTGCAGACATACCAAAACCAACTATTAAACAAAGTATGATTAGAGTTAATGCTGATAATCTTATTACTAAAAAATTTCTATCTTTTTTCATTTTCCATTCGCATTAAATT
>RFHX01000289.1 GCA_003695725.1 Candidatus Schekmanbacteria bacterium | reverse complement strand
TAATTATTCTTTGTTTATTAAAATCATTATCTCTTTCATATTCAGATGCTTCAACTTCAATATTCAATTTTTCAATCATTCTTCTTTTTATGATCTTGTTAAATTTTGATTGAGTTGGAAACTCTTTTTTAGAGGAAATATCATCATAAATAAGTTCTGCTAATTCTTTTACAGTTTCTTTTGTTGCTATCTGACACACTTTCTGAGCTTCAGTAGGCATTTGGCTATAAGCAATAGAAGGATTTGACGATAAGACATCATTTTCAGCGTTGGATTGCATAAATCCGTCAAGACAATATTCTATGGCTGTTCCGATTGCTTCTTTATAGAAGAAATGCTTATCTATTTTTTCTCCTTTGATTTTTTGTTTTATCATATTAATAGTTAATCCTATCAATTGTGCTATTATGAATTTGGCGATTCTATCTTGGTGGGCTGTTGTTTTTAGTCCAAGCTCACTCTTTAAATCAGCCCATGCAACTTCTGATACTTCATCAACAACCATGTTTTGAACAATATTTACTGGAAACTCTACGGGACTTTTTACAAAAAGAGAATAAACCATTTGATGTTGATCTATGGTTTGATATTTCCCACTTAATTTTGATAAATGGTGAAACACTGAATTAGCTAATTTTGTTGTATGATAAACAATGTCCATTGAAGGTTTACTACTAGCAACCAAAGCAGCCGCTCCGGCGATAGGTGCCACAAAAGCTGTTACAGCAGAGGTTTCCCCACTATTTATAGCAGCACTAGCACCATTACTAATCATACCTCCTGATGAAATTACAGCAGTTTCTCCAGCCTGCAATCCCGCAGAAATAGAGACGCCAATTTTTTTTAAATTATTTCTTCCTCTCTTTTTACCAGCTAAGGATCTAAATGTAGACCCTGTGCGTGAGCCCATCTTATAAATTCACCTCAAAAAATTTTAATGCACCTTTCTGAGGAATCGGTTTTATTCGCTCTATATCTTCTAAAATAAATCCAAACATTGGACGCATGAATCCATAAAATCCAGCTAAGTGTTTAGAATTATCTTTCATAAACTGGTCTTTTGTGTAATATTCTTTAACATCAACTATTGTCGCTTTACCGACAATAGCACCAACTGCTAAAGAAGAGGGATCAATACCAAATTCATTACATGCTTCTTTATCTATTGTTTTAGAAGCATGAATAAAAAATTCCCCTCTAAAGTCAGTATCCCAACGCCTAGTTTCAATAGTCTTCTTTCCTTGAAGTATTAACTCGGCCCAAGGTTGCCTTAATGATAATGCAAAAGCCATTATTCCACCTTTTTGTAAATATTTGTGTTCATTTTTCAATTATTCAAAATAATGTTTTAGATTCCTTTGTTGTAATGATTCTTTTATTTTGAGTTCGACAGTATCTTCGTTTATTCCTTCATCTGATTCTGCACTTATTTTTAATGAGATTTTTACATCAGCACCTTCGTTAGTTAATGGTTCAATAACTTCTCTGAAGAAATCATTCCAGTTTTCCCATTCCATTCCCTCAACATTTAGTTTTATCTGTTTTAGTTTCTTTATTCCTTCTTGCGTTATTATCTTTCGTGGTTCTTGAGATGTTTCTTTCTTTTCCTCATATGTTTCTTTTTCTTCTGGAATTGTTTCTGGTTGTTTTATGAATTTCTTTGCATAGTCTGGTTTTAATAGCCATGAATCTTCTGTTAGAAGGATGTTCATGGTGGGCAGTGATTCTTTGTAATAAACACTATCAAACTCTTTTTCACGTCCTGTTGCATAAGCAAATAATCCTCTTGCTACGCCGTCAGCTATTGCTTGTCTGATTACCTCTTCACTTGCAAGCATAGGTAAATATGTGTATTGTGTGAAGTACTCAGCTAATTTCTTTACATTCAAGAGGTTCTTTTTCTCTGGCCACAAAGACCATCTTTGACTAATAAACAGATTTGGGTCTATCCTTTCGAGAAGTTGTTCTTGGTCCCTTAAAATATTCCAAACTTGATTACTGATCTGATTAGCATTCGTTATGTAAACTTGTCCCATATCAAATTCTTTTAAATCTTTTCTGTCTCCAGAAATCACGATGTGTCTATATGTTGATGCTATTGCTTGTGGTATGTCAGACTCTGTTCTCTTTATCTTTAAGTTAAGTTCTTCTCTGCTTTCATCAGAAAGATTCTTATTCAGGTCTCTGTCTTTTTCTATTAGTTGTAAAGCCATGTATCTCTTTACTAACCTAATCAGTTGCTCTTGATGATCTTCATCAGGAACTAAAAATACAAGAACGTTTCTGAAAGTTCTATGCTTAGAGCCATTATTGTTCAGAATGTCAAGGATAAACTCTTTTGTCTTTTTCCACGTTTCTTTTCCTTTTGTCTTTGCTAAATCCAGCACAATAAGACTTAATGTTGGTATGTCTGCAACATCTCTATTTTCTTGAGGGTGTTTGTATTTCTTTGGAAATTTCTCACCAATCATATCCCACAATTTCTGTTGCGCTAATTCTATAGCATCATCCCTGCTAACAGATTCTTCTTTATCAACTAGGATTTTGTTCAAATTTGGCTGTGCTGTGAACTTATAGGTGCCTTTTGACTTATCTACCTGTAAATAAAAGAGCTTTCTTTCAAGCCTATTAAGAGCTTCTGCAATGATTGCAGGAGTCATCTCCGGATTCAGAACAGATAATCTTAACATTGCTTCAGTGACTCCTGATGAGCCTCCTTTCCCACTAAATGAAGACAAGAAAATAGTTGTTGCTAATCCTTCGGCAACGTGAAATTTTAAATATTCGCTGCCCAATTCTCTATCAATCTGTGGAGCTTTAGAGTTTGGTCCTGATATGTCATCAGCGATAACACTTTCAAATCTGTTTTCTGTAAATTTAATAAGCTCATTTCTTATATCTTGGTTCCCTAAATTTATGTCAGATGGTAAGATGATAGCATTTGGGTTTTTATGTTTGCATAAGTCTTCTACAATCAAAGCTAGAAGCCTAAGAACGCCCCTCGTTCTTTGAAAGTTGGGGATGGTTCCCCATTTTTTGTAGAAAATATCTATGATCTCGGGGTGGAATGGATATGCTCTAATCATTAAACGCTTATAGCTTGCATCTCTCACGCTTCTTGGTAGATCTTCTGAGTGCTTGTTATAAAGTTTAAAATATTCTTCGCAAATATTTTCTACAGCTCTCTGATCTCTGATCTCTTCAAATAGTCTTCTGCGAATAATTTCGTAAATCTCTTCTCCTTCTACAGGAGTTCTTATGCTTTCTACTCTTCCAAATATTTTCTTAAGCTTAAGATATAATTTCTCACCGCTTTCATCATAATGTTCCATCTCACTGCTTGGAAGAGTAACAATGAGTTGTGAACTCTTACTGTTAGCTACGGCAACAGAAAGCTCTTGGAAGAAAGCAAGTGTTTGGCCAGAGAGATTTCCTGAGCCTACCTTAATAGCCTGAGCTTTCAATAAGTATTGCAAGACTTCGTCTAATAAAATAAGGTTTGCTTTACCATCTGCTAGAATTTTTCCCAGCAGATCAGTTCCTGGAGGAACCCTGTTCTTATCGCTTTCCTCAACTTTTTTGAATAATTCTTTTCCTCCAAGCTGATATGCTAATTCCCCCCAGATAGTTTTAATATGGCAGTTATCAACCGTTTTTCTTCCTTGAGTAGGATCAATTGCAGTTCCGACAATTGTGGCCACTCGTGCTTCTGGAATAGAACTTATTTTGTTTTCATTTAGTATTTCTTTAATGCTCTTGTTTTTCTCAGCTATCTTCCGGTTTTCTATGATGTGATAGATAGAGAGGAGTGTATGAGTCTTTCCGCCACCAAAAGGAGTAGTTAATTGTATGACTGGTTCGCCTTTCTTACCATGCAGACGATTAAGAACATCTTTAATCATAGATTTTATTCCTTTTGTAAAAAACGTCTTTTTGAAGAATAGCGCTGGATCACGATAATCCAAAGCACCTCTTCCTTGTCTAACTTCTCCTAAATCTGCTGCAAAGACAGATTCATCAAAATCTCCTTTGCGGATGTCTTCATGCGGTTGAACTATTTGTAACCATGGCTTTAGTTGACTCATTTTTTCTACCTCCCATATCTCTCTCAAGAGTAATAAGCATTTCCTTTTTTTCTTGGAGGGCTGATGTTATTTCCTCCAATTCTTGTTCAAGAGACATTATGCTTTTTTCAAGTTTCTCTTGATCATCAAATTTTCCAAGATTTTTCATAAACTCTGCAATCTTTGTCTTGTGCTTTATCTCTGCTTTCACTTCTTCTAGTCTTTTTTCAAGTTGGTGTTCTTCCCTAAGCGTATTCTTATATCTTTGTTGTCTTGGAATGAGACTTTTAATAAATTCAAATACATCCTCCATCTTGGAAAAATTATCGGCTAATTCTTCTTTACTCACATAATTTACAACGCACAGACCGATAAAAGGTTTGATCAAAGGATCTTTTAAATTATTGATTTCGTTTGCCTTAATTCGAACCATCTTAATATCCTGTTCAGTTAGTTTGCACATTTCTTTTTCAAATAACAATTCGTGATTTGTTGAGCCTGCAAAATTGGTCTTGGTCTTCTTAGTTAGCGTCAATACCATCCTTGGAGGCTTATTTTTACATAATTTGAAGAATTCCTTTATTTCTCTGTCATTCATTGAGAGAAATTGCTCAACAGATGCAACAGAATTCAAAGCTATTTCCACCCAATAAGAATCATTAGTTTCTTCAAATCCAAAAGAATAATGAATATTAGAAACATCTTTTTCTTTAGCATCAGATATTAAAAACCAACCTTTTTGAGAAATCAAACTTTCAGGAGGCAAGCCATACTTCTTCTTAAAATATTTGTCAAATTCTTTGTCTGAATAATCTTTATACTGTTCTCTCTCTTTTTCGTATCGCTCTTTATACTCTTTTTTAGCTCTTGTCTTAAGGATATCTTCTTCTGAAAGAGGAGGAAAACTAGGAGAATCCAATCTAGGCTGAATCCATTTTTGGTATAATTCAATCAAAATCTTGTTTCTTTCTTCCTTATTCATCTGAAATACTCCCCGAGCTTTCCTTGCTTGCTTGAAACATCTTTTGAAATAGATTGTTTACTTGCTAACAATCCCTGGATAAGCTGTTTCTCTTTATTTCCATCAGGCAAAACCTCTGAGATAGCCTGTGCAACATTCCAAATAGTATCATCATCAGCATAACCTGAATTCTCAATGAACTCAGACAACTCCTGTTTGTTGCCCTTCTCCCACAACAAACAAGCCTTGTGAATAACATCAATCATAGGAGCAGGAATGCCTCCTTTCGGCTCGCCAAGATGAGCATTCTTCTTCCTCTGCCAAGGCTCCATAAGATTAACCTTATCGCCCTTCTTTTCCAACATGTCCTTTTTATTAAGAAGCTCATCAGCCTCAGTACCCAAAGCCTGAGCAAGCTTTCTAGCATCATCATAAGGAACATCATTGTCATCATAAGCCCATCGCCATAGCAAGTAGAACCTTGTCTGCTCATCAACCTTACCCATATGCCTACCATGAAGAATCTTCTCCAAAGAATAATCCGTAACAATCTCCCTAACTAAGTCCAACAATCCAGCAACAGAAACTTCCTCACCAGAAAGTTTCATAACTCTCTTGTATTTTCCAAAGACTTCAACAGCAGGACCAATAGCCGAGATAAAAAAATCAGCTCCTCTGATACCCTGAGACCAGAACTGATCAAGCTTAGCTTTAATCTTCTTCTTAAGCTCTTCCTTAACCTCACTAAAATAGCCTTCTTCCTCAGATTTGCGCTTCCTGCAGACGATGGTTATTGATGAAGCTAAAGCAGCACTTTTTTGAGCTCTAATCCTAGTTGCACTTTCTGTACTAATAGGCCAAGAGGCAGTAACAACTAAATTTGCATTTAATAAACTATTGATGAGCGTTTCCCATGCAGCAGTAGATTTATGTGCAAATATAATTACCATAATCCCATTATCTTTTAGAACTCTATAAGATTCCTTAAATGATTCGGACATTAAATC
>RFHX01000288.1 GCA_003695725.1 Candidatus Schekmanbacteria bacterium | reverse complement strand
TAAAAAAATATTCTATTAGTTGATATAATTATAATTAATGACAAAATTCTACACAAATCAGAAAGATGTTGTCAATACTAAATGATTCCCTCCCCAAAAATATAATAGGAAAAATATACAAAGTTTATTTAAAATTAATGCAAAAACACCCAGAATGCAACAATAGGATTTTTTTAATCCCAAATTTTTTTTGTCTTTTACTTAGTCATCTTCAGTCTGCCGAATGATCGATCATAGAGGGCTAAGAAATTCCGCCACTGTCAGTTGAATTGTATCATTTCTTCTCACATCAGCCATTGTCCACTTTGAGCAGTTAATTCATTCTCTCTGTTTAGTAGTATCTGATTATTATAAGAAGCAGGAAAAGTTCAAAAAGGAAAGTATGATAGATAAAAAACATTTATGGCAATATTTCTTTATTATTAAAGTTCATTAAGAAAATCAAAAAATGAAATGTTGAAATAGAATATAATAATGATAATATGAAAGAGAATTGTCCAATGGATGAGATTCATCGATTATGCTAAAAATTCTTTTGACAATCTTTCTCATACAACTATATATTGATAACTTAATTTTTTTAGGAGATACCAAGTTGAAGAAGATAATTTTCAAATATTTTATAGTCATCATCTTATTTACTTTGACCTCATCGTTCATAGTTTCTGCACAAAACTTCAACTACAAAATCCCACGCGAAGAGCTTGATAAACTTACACCTGAAGAGCGCTCCAAAGTTGAGATGTTCCTGCGGCAACAAAAGGAAAAAGAACTCTATAGAAAACCAGCCGTTCCAGGCAAAAGAGAAATTTACGAAGTACCTTATGAAGAAAGAAAAGGATATGAAGGAGAAAGAGGAAGATATGAGGAAGAAATAAAGATACAAAAAGAGAGGTCTCTTGAAGATGAGCTTGAAGAGATTCCATTAATATATCGGATTCAAGTTGAAAAGATGCTTAAAAAGCCAGAAGTAGATCCTCAAAAGGAAGCAGAACAATTAAAAAAATTTCCACCTGCCATAAGAACAAAAGTTGAAGATATTCTTAGAAGACAAAGAAAAATAAAAGCATATGAAAGACCTGTTGGAGAAGTCACACCAGAAAAGATAAAAGGACCACGCTCAAAAATAGAACGGCTTTATGCAGAAAAAATACCCGCAGAAGTAACAAAGGATTTGAGACAATTCGGCTATGACTTTTTCAACGAAGAGATCTCCACCTTTGCACCAGTAACAAATGTACCCGCAGGCCCTGATTATGTAATAGGCCCTGATGATGAATTTACAATCAATATTTGGGGAAGATTTGATGCAAGCTATCCAGTAAGGGTTGACAGAAATGGAGAAATCACAATACCGAAGATTGGAAGCTTAAAAGTCTGGGGAATGACTCTTGAAAAGATGGAAAAATATCTCCGTCGGGAATTTTCTAAATACTATACTGACTTTAAAATGAATATTGTAATGGACCGCTTAAAGGCAATCAAGGTTTTCGTCGTAGGAGAAGTGAAAAATCCCGGCTCATATACGCTATCATCCTTATCAACAGCTTTAAATGCCCTCTACTCAGCCGGCGGTCCCACCAAAGATGGTAGTTTGCGCGATATAAGAATAAACAGAAATAGCGAATCATTCAAGTTTGATCTCTATGATTTTCTTTTGAACGGAAGTAAAACACAAGATATACAACTTCAATCCGGCGATGTTGTTTTCGTACCAATAATTAAGAAGACTGCTGCTGTGGCAGGTTTTGTTAAAAGGCCTGCAATATATGAATTTGAAGATAAGATAACACTCTATGAGCTATTTCAATATTGCGGTGGAATTTCTCCTTATGGAATGACAAAAAGAGTTCAGGTTGAACGCGTCATAGCGCATAAACAGAGAATTGTTCTTGATGTCAATATTTCCAAAAAAGAAGATCTATTAGAAAAGCCTGAAATAAACATATCAGTTCAAGATGGAGACCTTGTCAAAGTTTATCCAATATACAGCAAAATTGAGAATATAGTCTATTTAGAAGGCAATGTGAAAAGGCCCGGTGGTTATGAACTCAAAGAAGGAATGCGAATCAAAGATATTGTTACTTCTTACGACGACCTTCTGCCCGAAACTTATCTCAAATATGCAAGAATTGTTCGCCTAAAAATGCCTGACTATCAGGAAGAACAGCTTTCTTTCAATATCAAAAAACTTTTTGAAGGTTCAGAAGAAGAAAATCTCCTGCTTCGGCCGCTTGACAGGATTACTATCTTCTCAAAAGATGAAATGAAAGAAAAAGAGAATGTAACTATCAATGGTGAAGTAAGATATCCCGGTGAATATGAATATATCGATAAAATGAGAGTAGCAGACCTCGTCTATCTTGCAGGCAATATCCTGAGAAGCGCATATAAACTCAATGCTGAAGTTGTCAGAAGGGAAATCAAAGATGATGTCATCACTCAAAGAAGCATTTACATCAATTTGGCGAAAGCATTGGCAGGAGATGAAAAAAACAACATCTTTTTGAAACCTGATGACACCGTATTCATAAGAATCATACCTGAATGGGAAAATGCAGGAATGAAAATAACACTCAAAGGCGAAGTAAAGTTTCCGGGGGATTACATATTCAAAAAAGGTGAAAAACTCAGCTCAGTTCTTAGAAGGGCTGGTGGTTATACAGATAAAGCGTATCTGAAAGGGGCAATATTTACGAGAAAATCAGTGGAAAAACAAATCAGGTCGCGCCTTGATGAAATCATAACCAATCTCGAAAAGGATATTCTGCAATCTTCAATTATAGCTGAATATGCCACTATGTCTCCTGAAGAAGCAAGGGCAAAAGAAGAATCTCTAAAATATAAAAAAGAATTAGTGAAAAAGTTCAAAGCCGCAACTGTTATTGGGAGAATGGTTGTCAAACTTGCACCTCTCGATAAATTCGAAAATTCTCCATATGATTTTGAGCTTGAAGACGGAGATACTCTTGAAATTCCAAAATATCCTTCAACTGTTTCATTGTTAGGAGAGGTCTATACACCCCAATCTATACTTTATCAAAAAGGGAAAACTGTTTCATATTATCTCGCCCAAGTGGGCGGTCCAACAAACAAAGCAAATAAAAGCGAAATCTACCTCGTTCGGGCAGACGGGACAACAATATCTCGCTTGCAGGGACGCTCCTGGAATCCTGACTCTTTTGGTTGGTTTACGCCAAGTTTTATGAATATAAAAGTTGAACCGGGCGACACAATCGTTGTTCCAACAAAGCTTGAAAAAGTAGATTTCTTGAAGATGGCTGACTCAATATCGCGTACAGTTGCCAATGTAGCGGCAACAGTGGGAATAGTTTTTGGAGCCATATTAAGATAGTATAAACATAGGAGGATAAATATTCATTGTCTAAGAAAGCATTAGTTACAGGGGCCGCAGGGATGCTTGGTTCTGATCTTTGTCCCTGTCTTGAAAAAAATGGATACGATGTAATAAGGACTGATATCAATTTAAGAGAAAGTACCATAGAGAAACTCGATGTCAGAAATTTCGATGAAGTAAAGGAGTTTATAGAAAAAGAGAATCCCGAAATTGTCTTTCATCTTGCCGCAGAAACAGATGTTGACCTTTGTGAAAAAGATCCTGAACATTCATATAGAAGCAACTATATTGCAACAGAAAACATTGCAATGGTATGCCGCGAAAAAAACCTTCCAATGATATACATCTCCACTTCTGCCATCTTTGACGGTACTGCGCCTGAACCCTATACCGAATATGACCTTCCCAATCCCTCCAATGTTTACGGCAGAAGCAAACTCGAGGGAGAGAAAGCTGTAATTAGACTTGTTGAAGAGCATTACATCATTCGGGCGGGGTGGATGGTTGGCGGATGGGACATTGATAAAAAATTTACGAGAAAGATTATTGAACTTTTGAAGAAAAATGATGAAATAAAAGCTGTCAATGATAAAGTTGGAAGCCCTACTTTCACTTTTGACCTTTCTGAATCAATCGTAAGAATAGTAAAAAACGGACGTCCGGGCATCTATCATTCCGCCAACAAAGGGCAATGCACGAGATATGAATATGCATGTAAATTGATTGAGTTGATGGGGTTAAAAGAGAAAAAAAGAGTAGTTCCCGTATCATCTGCACATTTCCCACTTCCCGCGCCACGAGGGAGATCAGAAGCAATGGTAAATATGAAGCTCAATGTTTTAAATATGAATAAAATGCCCACTTGGGAAGAATCATTGGAAAAATATCTGAAGATCTATGTAAAAGATTGAAGGGATTATATCCTGCAATTCGAAGAAAATTTTAAATGCAATGGAAACAATAAACAATCAATATGAAGAAGATGAAATCAATCTTCTGGATTATTGGCGCGTAATCGTAAAGCATAAGAAATTCATCCGTAATCTTTTCTTTGCTTCTGTTATACTTACAGCTATTGTAAGTTTAATTATGACCAAAATCTACCGCGCCCAAACAACAATAATGCCTGTATCTTCCTCCGCTTCGCAAGGACTTGCGGCACAGCTGAGTTCAATTCCTTTTGCAGGAGCTTTTTTAGGGTCAGCGGCAACTTCCAATCCATTGAACAAAATATATAATGTACTGAAAAGTCGAAGTGTATCCGAAGCAGTAATAAATTCATTAGAATTAAAAAAGGTTTTCTTCGAGGATGAATGGGACGAAGAAGAGCAAAGATGGGAAGATGAAGAGCCATATATGGAAGACACTATTAAGAAATTGAATAAAATCATTTCTATTTCAAGAGATATTAAATCGGGTTTAATAACAATCACAGTAACATATAAAGATCCTGAACTTTGCGCAAAGATTGCAAATCAATTTACAAAGGAACTTCAAAAAGCGCTGAATGAAAAGACATTTACAGTAGCAAAAAAGAACAGAATTGAAATTGAAAAGGAATTGAATAAAACCAAAACAAAATTGAAAGATGCAGAGGAACGTTTAGCAAAATTTCAGGAAAATTCAAAAGTACTTTCACTCGATGCCCAAACGGAGGCGCTGATTAAAGCCCTTGCAGAATTGAAAGCAAAGCTCGTTTCAAAACAGATAGAACTTGGTGTTATGAAAAAATTTGCTACAGAAAAAAATCCTGAAGTATTAAAGCTCAAAGATGAAATTTCCCAGTTGAAAAAACAGATAGATGAGATTGAATCTGGGATAAAGGATAAAACTGCAGGCAAGGGGAAGGACGCTGATTCAGTTTTTCAACCGCTAACAGAAGCCCCTGACACAGGACTTCAATATATTCGTCTAAAACGAGATATGATGATATATGAAAAGATCTATGAACTGCTCTCACAACAACATGAAATAGCTAAAATCGATGAAAACAAGGAATCAGTAGATTTTGTAATCATAGATGAAGCAAAAGTTCCGGAACGAAGATATAAACCAAAGCGAACAGTTATGGTATTGATTGCAGGGATTAGTTCGCTATTTATTGGAGTATTTATGTCTTTTCTTCTTGAATATGTTGAGCGATCTCGAACACAACAGTAATTTCTTAATTCAAAACATATTATCATCAGGTAAAAATAATAAACTTTATATTTCTTAATGAAGCTCTATTTTACAATCTGCAGAGAGCACATTACGCTATTCTCAATAAAAAATTTGAGTGTTAATTCCACCTTTTGATCAAGTCTCGGCTTGATAAAGCATTTATCCGAACTGAATATTTTAGAAAATGGCCAAGTGACTCTCCTTTTTTAACAATTAAAAAACTGGTAATATTCTTATCAAAAAATATAATAGTAATATGAAACAGCTATTGCCAGAATATCAGCTTATCCTAAATTGCGCTCGCATAGAG
>RFHX01000287.1 GCA_003695725.1 Candidatus Schekmanbacteria bacterium | reverse complement strand
ATTATCTCTTGAATCGCCTGCGGTCCCCCTGTGGATGCGCCAATTGCTATGATTTTATTAAAAGAAAGAAATGAAGGTTGAATTTTTGGAATGACTTGATTGATATCTTTTCTATAAATTTTGCCATTGATTTTTGCTATGGCCGCTGCCCTGATAGAATGAATGAGTCTTGTCGATACATCAGGCGTAGAATACATTGATCCGGGTTTGCAGATAACATCAACTGCCCCTAAATCGAAAGCTTTTATTGCAGTGGCACTGTTTTCAGGAGCAAGTGAACTCACAATTATAACAGGTATAGGATAATGAGCCATTAGTTTTTCGAGAAACTCCAATCCGTTCATTTTGGGCATTTCAATATCTAATGTTATGACATCCGGCTTCAATGCAACAATCTTTTCTCTTGCGGCATAGGGGTCTTCTGCTGTACCGACAACTTCTACATCGTTGAATTTGGATAATTCTTCAGAGAGAACTTTTCTAACAAGAGAAGAATCATCAACAATAAGAACACGAATCATAATATGATCCCCTTATTTGAAAACTTGAGCGCTTTTGTCTGTAGAAGCGTCAAACAAGACCTTATTTTCATAGCCATTTATTTTCAGAGAAACTCTACCGGTTGCAATTTCGAGTGTCATTGTTCTCGATTGAGTGCCGCCTATATCACAGGCTGCAAGAGATACATTATTTTTGTCGAGAAGTTTTTGAAGGATTGCAAAATTCCTTTCACCAATGTTGAAAACTTTGTTGTTGCTCATTCCCAGAGGATTTGCTCCGCCGCACACAGTTACAATTAGTCTATCTTTGGAAGCTCCCATCTCGTAACAGCTTATAAAAAGTTTAGGCAATCCCGTGTCAACAAACATAAAAGGTTTTTCCTTTGCTCTTTCAGGGTCGATATTGGAAAAAGGAAGCATTACATGAAGCATTCCACCTATATGAGCCAAAGGGTCATAGACGGTAATACCTAAACAGCTTCCCAGTCCATGGGTTATGATGATATCTTCTTTTGAAGAAGATATTTTCATATCTGCCAAACCAACTGTATGAATCATAATTTTGCCTTTTTTCTTCTTTCCGTTGCAGGCTTTTGGTATATTGCCGGCTCTATATATTCCAAAGATGTTTTGATTCCTGCTAAATTTTCTGAATGCCCCACAAAGAGATAGCCGTTCTCCTTTAACATTTCGAGAAAACGATTGATAAGTCTTTCTCGTGTTTCTTTATCGAAATAGATCATTACATTTCGGCAAAGGATCAAATCGAACGGACCTTTCATAGGCCAAGGGTCCATCAAGTTAAGTTTTGCAAAAACTACTGACTCTTTAATGATATTTTTTAGTATATATTTCGTTCCGTGTTTGCTTTTGATAGGTTTAAAGTATTGTTCTAAATAATATTCGGGGAGTTCTTTTATAGATTCTTTGTCGTAGATGCCCTCTTGCGCTTTATGAATCATTCTTGTTGAAATATCAGTTGCAAGAATTTTTACATTTGAAAGGTAAGATTCGGGCAAAATGCTATGGAGCAGCATTGCAATAGAATAGGGCTCTTCTCCTGAAGAACAACCAGCGCTCCATATGAAGTACTGTCTGTGTTTTATTTCAGGAATGACCACTTCTTTTATAAATTCAAAATGATGTTTTTCACGAAAAAAGTTTGTCTTGTTGGTTGTTAGAAGGTCTATGATTTCGTAAATTTCTCTTCCGCTTTTATCATTATTATAATAATTGAGATATTCATTTAATGATTTGAAATTTAGTGCTCTTATACGCTTCAGTAGGCGGGATCTTATCATTGATTCTTTTTCTGCAGAGAGATTGATGCCGCTTATTTGCTTTATTGTTTGAGCAATTTTTCCAAATTCGAATTTCTTTATCTTAGGTTTTTCCATAGTTTCTAAATTAAGATTGTTAATCTAAGAGATATTTTCTTCTGAATTTGCACTGCTGTTTTCAACTTCATTGAAATTAATTTCTGATAATTCATTGGTATTGACTACTTTTTCTATATCTACTATCAGGACAACTGATTCATTTGATTTTCCAATCGCTGAAAGATAATCAGTTATGCTATTGTCGCCAAATTCAGGCGGTTCATCTATTGATTCATCAGAGATATTTTTAACTTCAGATACTCTATCAACTATTAGTCCCATCAATTGTTTTGAAGTTCGTACGACAATGATACAGGTTTCATCAGTTGGTTCCAATTCTTCCATTCCAAATTTTAAGCGCAAGTCCATAACAGGAATGATTTTTCCTCTAAGATTAGTTAATCCCTTGAAGTAATTTGGTGTCCTCGGAACGGGAGTAATTGGCAGTAAAGCAATTATTTCCTGCACCGTTAATATTGGAAGCCCATATTCTTCTTTCCCGAGAAAGAAGGTTAAAAATTTTCCTCCTAATTTTTCGCTATGTTCGCTATGATTCTTTTCCATTTTAAACTCCTTTCAATATTTATAAATTTACCGTCCTTTTTCGCTTTGTTTCTTTTGCCATTTGAAAAAGCCCTGATGTATCGAGAATTAGTCCCACTCTTCCGTCAGCAAGAATTGCACCACCAGAAACTGAAGGCAGATTAATAAAATGATTACCTAAAGATTTTGCTACAACCTGTTGTTGTCCAAGAATTCCATCGACCAAAAGAATGTATGGATTTTGTGTGTCATTGATGATTATGGCAATTCCTTCATCTACGCTTTTTATATCTGGCGGAATTTTGAAGATTTCCGACAGCCTAAAAAAGGGATATATTTGATTTCGAAGGTTTATTATTTCCCCTTTGCCGGCTATTGTTGAGATCATATTTTCTTCCAGCTTGAAGCTCATTGAAATATTTATTGTTGGTATTATGAATCTGTGATTCCCACATTTAATGATCATTCCGTCTGTGATAGCCATTGTTAGAGGAAGGCGTATAGTGAATTTGCATCCTTTCCCTTTTTCTGAAGAAATAATTATCTTCCCTCTTAAGGATTCAATATTTTTTTTCACTACATCTAGTCCTACTCCTCGACCTGATATGTCAGTGATTTTTTCAGCAGTGGAAAATCCGGGTTCAAATATGCAGTTGAAAATTTCATTATCAGACAAATTTTCCTTACCTGTAAAAATTCCCTTGTTTATGGCTTTGTTAATGATTTTTTCTTTGTCCAGACCTTTCCCGTCATCAATGATTTCCAATACGACATTACCTCCCGAGTGGTAGGCGATAAGCTTCACAGTGCCTGTTCCCTCTTTTCCCATCTTTTGCCTTGTTTCCTTGTCTTCTATGCCATGGTCAACTGCGTTTCTCAGCAAATGCACAAGAGGGTCATTAAGGATATCGACCATATTTCTGTCAATTTCTGTTTCTTCTCCATTTGTGATGAAGTTAATGGCTTTTCCGCTTTTTCTTGAAAGGTCTCGAACGAGGCGTGTCATTTTTTGAAATGTAGGCTTTAATGGGACCATTCTAATTGCGAGACTAAGATCCTGCAATTCTCTTACAATTTTTCCGCAATGAGAAAGTTTTTTTTGCAGTTCTGATTGTTGTGTGAGCGATGTTGTGTCCTGCACGACCATTGAGTGGGCAATTACCAATTCTCCTACCATATCAATAAGTCTGTCAAGACGGTCGGTGCGTACCCTTACAGAAGAGTCCTGAGACTGAAATACTTCTGAAATTTTTTTCTGTTTTCTTATTGCTTGTGCAACATCTTTTACTGATGCAACTCCTGTTTTGACCAATTTAACCCCTATTGGCTCGTTTCCTTCTTTTGATGCTGCAGATTCTAAATCCTCCTTTGAGATTTTGCCTTCACCAACAAGAATTTCGCCAAGTCGCGGTACATCGCTTTCAATCTTTTTAACTGATAACAGTTCTTCAGGGTTGTCTAATTTTTTCAAGAAATTTATAAATCCTTCCGGCTCTTCTATATTCCCTCCATCGATTGATATTTGAATTAATTTCAGCAGTTCCTTTAAATAATCAATGGCTTGAAGGGAAATGTCGGCATAGGTTTCGCTGAATGATTTTTTTCCGTCTCGTACTGGAATTAATAGTGATTCAACCTTATGGCTAAGTTCAGAAATTGGTGTGATCCCAAGAAACGATGAAGTTCCTTTGATTGTATGAAAAGCTCTAAATATTGTATTTATTGCTTCTTTGTCATTAGGGTCAGTTTCAAGCTCTAAGAGTGATGCTTCAGCATTGCTGATATATTCATTGCATTCTTCAATGAAATCAGAAAGAAAACTTTTGTCTGATTCTTCTGAAAAAAGTGTAAATTGTTTTCCCCTTTGTTTATTATCATCAGTTTCATTGAGGGATTCTTTATTTTCCTCTGAAATTAAGTTTTCTTTTTCTTCCCTTGAAGTGGTAGGTGAAGATTCATTCAATGCTTGCTCGATTTTTGCGATAATTTCGTTTATTTCAGTTTCTTCTTTAAACGATTTTTTTTGTTTTATGCTTTCTGTCAGCGTAGAGATCATTTTTTTAAGAATATCTACTGATTCCAAGATGACATCAGCTATGGAAGGATTGTAATTGATCTTATTCTGTCTTACTGCATCGAGAAGGTTTTCTGATTTGTGGGCAAGAATATTCATTTTGGTTAGATTCAAGAATGCTGAATTGCCCTTTATGGTGTGAAAGGCGCGAAATATACTATTGAGAAGCTCTTCATCACAACTGTTGTTTTCAAGCCCTATTACTGATTCTTCAATGTTTTGAAGATGTTCTAATGCTTCAGCTATAAAATCATTGTAAAGTTCATAATCCTCTTCGGAAAAGTCAATAAGGGTGTCTTCCTCTTTTTTTGTATCATTATCAATAAGTTCAGATGATTTATCATTAGAACCATTTTCAATTTCTGAGATGACCAATTTTACTTGATTGATATATTCTTCATAACCTGAATTCGATGAATTACTGCTTTTTTCTTCATATTCGATGAGCTTATTCAATTTATCGATTAAACTATGAAGGCTTTTATCATCACATTTTTCAAGGGCTGATTTTAACTCGATAAGTTTTTCATTTAGTTCCTTGTTGAATGCTGAATCATCGCTGTCTGCTATAAGAAGCGCATTTATCTGATCGATTATCTTCTTTATTTTTTCACTTATCTGAAAAGACATTCTATTGCTCCATATTCATTTGAACTTTTTTAACTACAGTTTCCGTAGTCGTTGGTTTGACAATGATATCGTTTATTCCATTCGATAGCGCTTTCATCAAGATAGGTTTGGTTATGTTTTTGGATGATAAGATAACTTTTTTGCCTTTGCCTGCTGAATTGATTACTTCTTTACAGATTGAAATCCCCTTTTCAGGGTCATTTTCAAAATCTAAAAAGATGATGTCTGCCTCTTTGAGTTCTCCTTTTTGACTGATGTCGGAATCGCATTTACAGGAGAGTATTTCTGCTTCGATACTCTTTGCGGCTTCTGAATATGTTGTTTCACTTTCAGAGTCTAACTCTTCTGCCAACACGATTATCTTTCTTACTTTTTTTTCTTTTTTCTTTTCTGATTCCTCATCATCTTCAGCCAAACCTAAAATTTCTGCTCCTGTATCTAAAGGAATGAGAATAAAGAGCACTCCTAAATCATTTCCTTCAATGCTGATGGAGAATTCGTTTGAAAGATATTTCTCATTTTCATTTAATATATTGTTCCCGCTTTCCTCATTTCCCTCATTTATGAAATGTGCTTTCTTTATGAAATGAACTTTTTTAGGTGAGACAGGGTTGAATGCGCTGTTGAGTTTTGAAGCTATCTGATTTGCAATTTCTGATACAGTATCGATGTCATTTTCGTCATAATTTCCGCTTTTGATTTTTTCTTCTACATCATTTTCAGCCAATCCATTAACTATTCCTGAAATGGTGCAAACTTCCTCATAACTAAAGGATAGATATATTGTACCTTTAAATTCTTCATCTGAATTTAGTGTGCAAATAACTGCCTTTTTATTCTTTTCTGAAGTTAAAAATTCTTTTCCCTCAATCGTCGAGCTCTTTTTATGAAGTGATTTTATAGGCTTCTCTGAAAAAGTTTTGAATATTTCGTCTATATCCTTGTTAAAAGGTTCAAGGATATCTCCTATTTTTTCTTCAACTTTTTCAATCAGTTTTTCATCCATTTGCTTTGCCCTCAGGATGCTTTTTTGAGTTCTTTCTCCTTATGAGAGAGCAATTCGAGAAAGAAGTAGTCATCCTTTGATTTGAATTTTATTATCCTTTCTTTTTTAGAATGTTTTGTTTCATTGATATATTCAGACCAATTAAGATTTTTTGGTATGGATAGAGTGAATGTATGACCTAAATTGTTTATTTTATTCTTGAGTGTTCCGGCAATGATATTTGTCAATTCAGAAATGGCATCTTTTATTTCCACTTCTTCCAAAGTGTCTGAGGGATCTGTATTGAGAAGGGCAGATGTAATCTTTTGGGCAAAATTATTCGAGCAATGAAAAACAAGCGCTCCTTTTATTGTGCCATCTAATGTAATGATCGTGCTCATATGAATCTTATCGGCAAATTCATCCAATTTTTCCTGATATGTGTCTATGTCGTATGACATCATTGTTTGAAAAACTTCCTTAGTAGCTTCTGAAAGCATAGCTAAAATATTTTCCATTATCTCACTCCTAAGAATTCTACTTCTGCAAAGACATTGAAAATCATCTTTTAAGCGGCGCACAGATGTTCTATTTTCTTTTTAAAATCCTCAGCTGAAAAAGGTTTTACGATAAATCCCTTGGCGCCATTTTCTACTGCTTGGTTTACTGTATCCAAGCCGCCTTCACTTGTTACCATTATTATTTTTGTATCAGGAGAGATGTTGTTTTCTTTGACTTTTTTGACAAACTCGAGGCCATTGAGTTTGGGCATATTGACATCACATAGAACAAGCTGAACAGAATTTTCTTTGATTTTATTTAGTGCTTCTTCTCCGTCAGATGCTTCGATGATTTCTCCAATATCCAAATTAGATTGTCTTAAACTGCGTGTTAAGATTTTCCTCATTACGGAAGAATCATCTACAATCAATACATCCATAACTTATCTCCTTTTAATTATTGATAAATTTCACTAATTTAT
>RFHX01000286.1 GCA_003695725.1 Candidatus Schekmanbacteria bacterium | reverse complement strand
GTTATCTTCAGGTCAAAAAAATGTCGTTTGAAGATAGAAAAATTTTTGTTGCTCCTTCACAAATTAATTACAATTGGGAAATAATTTAGAAAAGAGAAAAACTTATTATTAAATTTAAAATTCAAATTTAAAAAGGAGACATAAACACAATGAAAGATGTCAAATTATCCGATAGCGCCAAAGAAACTGTTGAGATAATGCTAACTGCATGGCCTGCGATAGTCAGGGAGAGATGGAGAGATAAGATTCTTCATATTGCAAAGCTTTATGGAGCATCGAAGGGGTGTGATGAAGTCGATGATAAAACTTTAATTGAAACCATCGATCTATGGCCCCTTTCTGAAAATAAATGGAGATTGAAATCTGCAATTGCAAAGAGCCGTGGAGAATCTCTCCAAATGGGGTTTAAGAAAGATATGCCGGGTTTCACTCCCTCTGTAAGCTCATGGAGTGCCCCTTCTGAGAAGAGGATTGCAAAGAGCAAAAAAGAAAAACTTAAAGTAACAGCAGTATTGGGAAGTCCTCGAAAGGGTGGTAATACCGATATTTTATTGGATAAAATGCTCGATGGTGCTCAATCGGCTGGCGCAGAAACGGAAAAGATTGTTTTATCAAAGCTTGATATAAAATTTTGTACAGGTTGTGATGCCTGTACAAAAAAGAATCTTGAAAATTATTGCACTATCAAAGATGATATGACTCGTGAACTTTACAAGAAATTTGTTGACTGCGATATCCTTATAGAAGCCTTTCCAATATATACGGGTAGGGAAAGTGCTATGCTTGCCAACTATCACGATAGACTTTATGGATTGGGGCGACTTCCATGGACATGGGAGACAGAGGAGTTGAGAAAAGGTGCGATCATTGTGACTTGGGGCGCACCGGGAAAATCCTCCTTTGAGAATGTAATTGAACACCACATTAATTTAATGGCATGGCACGGCATTATTGTCGAAGAAGCTGTCTATGCCTCCTTTTGCACTGAGAAAGGAATCATTGCTTCAGATGAAGATGGATTGAAAAAGGCATTTGAAGCAGGAAGGAAAATCGTTGAGCTATAAGAAAGGCAATAAAAGAATCAATTTATTTATCAACTTGAACTGTTGACCTTTTTTGTTCCCGAGAAATTGCCTCTATTGTTTTCCAGTTTGATCATCTTTACACCGTCAACATAATCGACGGTTTGGGTGCTTTTCAGCTGTTCGATATTGCTGATTACATCGCGAATACGCATAGCCATTTTATGGATTTCCTCTACGCGTTTTCTATCCTTTTCTGTCAAATTCTCTTTATGTTTCAAGATTAGTTCACTGTAGCCCAAGATTCCGCCAAGAGGATTGTTTATTTCATGTTTCAGTGTTATACCGATTTCTCCCACAGCGGCAAGACGCTGTGCATCAACAAGAGCTTCTTCCATCTGCTTTTTCTCTGTGATATCGCGGAATATAATAATTCCGCCACAATAATCGCCATTTTTGTCTTTGAAAAGACTATTAGTAGATTCAACAGGAAAAATTTCACCATTTTTTCTCTTCCATAAAGTTTCATGAGTTTTGACTTTTCCCTTTGCAAATAATTCTTCCAATGCTTCTCTTCTTTTTTGCAGTGAAGCGCTATCAGGAGAAGCAAGCATTGATGTATGCATCTTTTTCAATTCGTCCTTGCTATAACCCAAAATATTAATTGCCGCCTCATTGCATTCTGTTATCATTCCTGTTTTTTCCACAATCAAAATTCCATCGACAGATGACTGTATTACCTTTTCAAGCATCTCTTTTGCTTCAGTTGTCTCTGCAATGCTGTTTTTCAACAACCCGGCAGTTTCACGCTCTTTTTTTATCTTCATAACAAGAAAAATTCCAAGTGCTATAGTTGCAATTGTCAATATTATAAGAATTAGTGTTTGTTTCAATGCATTTTTTGTAATAACTTGAATCTCTGATACAGGCACATTGAAAACTACTGTCCATTTCTGCCCCGGCAGGCTAATTGTAGTAGCAGAGAGATATTTTTCACTTTCGCCTTTAACGGAGTATCGAAATACTCCATCACCCTTGTTTATCATTGCTTCAAGAGACTCAAAGGAAGTATGGCACTCATAACATTTTTTACTTCTCGAGAATATATTATTGTAAACCATTTCAGGATGGCGGCTGTGGCTTAAAAGAGTGCCATTGGAATCAAAAATGGTTATATATCCGCTCTTTTGAAATGTCGATGAAGATGCAAATTTATCAGTTACCCATTGTAGTGGAAAATCTACAGTCAAGATTCCTTTGAAAACTTTTCTGTTTTTTTTGGTTGTCTCAAACAAAGGAATAGCAAAATGAATCTTTTTTTCGTTATTTTCATGAGTTAGTTTATTTGAGAGATAGGGGACTCCCTTTATCCTGCAAAAGTTGAAATATGTTTGATTTTGAACATTAGTGCCAATGATATTTTTAGCTTCTTCTTTGGGGTAAAAATGTGTGACAATGCCATTTTCATCAATTCTTCTGAGAGATAAAATATAGTCCTTCATTCTTTCATAAAAGAAAGCAAGCTGACTATCACAATTTTTATCACCTTCTACAATTGAATGATGGGATGCCAT
>RFHX01000285.1 GCA_003695725.1 Candidatus Schekmanbacteria bacterium | reverse complement strand
TAATATAACTATTGTTTAGGAGCAAACGTGATAAAAATGGCAGAAAAATCATTTCAGCTGAAAATGGATGAGAGATTAAGAGATAAACTGAAGAAGAAATCAACTGACGAGAAAACTGTAATGAATGAGATTATTGTTAAGCTTATAAAAAAATACTTGA
This sequence comes from Candidatus Schekmanbacteria bacterium, assembly GCA_003695725.1. Classification (NCBI taxonomy): domain Bacteria; phylum Candidatus Schekmaniibacteriota; species Candidatus Schekmanbacteria bacterium. Next base: position 10,621 of record RFHX01000285.1, on the reverse strand, counting down.
AAGAGAAATAAAATAAAGAATAAAATAAGGTGAAGTTAAAAGGGTATGAAAATGAGCAAGAGACTAAATGTTGCAAGCTTCTTTTCCGGTTGCGGAGGTTTTGATTTGGGCTTTGAAAAAGCTGGGTTTAACATAGTCCTTGCAAGTGATTTCTGGGAACCTGCAGCCAGGACTTACAGAAGGAATTTTCCAAATACGGAATTTTTGCAGGAAGATATTCGAAACATAAGCCCTAAAATGTTGAAAGATGCTTTAGACAAAAGGAATGTAAAAAAGATCCATGTTGTTATAGGAGGGCCTCCTTGCCAATGTTTCACAAGGCTTAACAATAACAATCTTCGAAGGGATGATGAAAGAAATCAATTATTCAGAGATTATATCAGAATGATTAAGATTTTAAAACCTGATTTCGTTGTAATGGAAAATGTTGCGGACCTCTTGGTGAGAAAAGATGAACATGATAAACCATTCAGAGACATGATATTGAGGTCGTTTAATAGAGCAGGATATCGCGCAAAATATAAAGTATTCGAAACGGAAAAATATGGTGTTCCTCAAAAAAGAAGAAGGGTTATTTTCCTGGCAACATCAAGAAAAGACGTTGAAATAACATTCCCCAAGGAATCTAAAAAGATATCAGTAGTTGGACCTTTTCTTAAGCGATTAAGCAAGCACAAAAATTTGAAAAATCATGAGATCACAATAAACGAACCGCACGTTTTAGAAAGAATTAAGCACATTCCTCCAGGAGGATATTACGAACATCTTCCAGACCATCTTAAAGTTAAGAAAATGAGAAACGGAAAATTAGTGACTGTGAAGAGATATGGCAGTTATTACAGAAGATTGCATAATGAACAACCATCAATAACAATCACAAATAATTATATTATCCATCCCGATGAAGACAGATATCTTACGAACAGAGAGAAGGCTACATTGCATACTTTCCCTCATAATTTTGTGTTTGAAGGAACATTAGAAGCAGTATCGCAGCAAATTGCGAATGCAGTCCCTCCGGCATTAGCAGAAAGGATAGCAAAGCATATATTAAAAGAATATTATTAATCCAGGATCATGAAGCGTATTTTTGAGATTGGAAAAGAATATGTAGACAAAGGCAACCCTAACTTTGAAGAAGATCAGTTTATGCGCTGGATTAATATACCTGGAGTTTCTGGGATGATGAATTCGCCAGGGATTAGGTGGTTGCGTTATAAAGATAAAAAAGAATTGCCAGCCGCACTGATTTTGATTACGAAAACAGCCTCGAGTTCTTATCATAATCCTTGGGAAGATGTGATAGATAGAAACAACGGAGTTATTTATTATTGGGGTGATGCAAAAGCCGATCAAAAACGCAAATGCGAAGACTTTATGGGAAACAAAATATTGAAAAAAGTTCATGATAAGATTTTAGAAGGGAACTTAAAAGAAATTCCTCCAATATTGTTTTTCTCAAAACCTGAAAGAGGGAAGATTATATTTGAAGGTTTATGCGTTATGGAGAATCTTGAACGAACCTGGTTTGAAGATAAAGGCAAACCAGTAAGAAATTATAGAGCTGTTCTTCAAATATTAGACATTGATCCAGTGGATTTAGATTGGATTCATAAAAAAGTCAAAGGAGAGAAATATACGCCTCCTAAAATCTGGAAGGATTATACTTCTGGGAAAAAACCAGCTTATTTGAAAGTATGGAGAAAGAATATTAAATCAAAAGAAGAACAGCTTCCTGCTAAGAATTCTTCAGAGTATAAAATTCTGGAAGAGATTCATAGGTTAAAACCCAAAGAGTTCGAAAGGTTTACAGTTTATCTCATTGAAAGCATAAAAGGGATAAAACATTCTATTATGAATACTCGATTTGTAAAAGATAAAGGATTCGACTTTTTTGGCCATTTCACACTGCCTTATCCTCTAAATTATACAATATTCTTTAAAGGCGAAGCCAAAAAATTCGGACCTAATAACGCTGTCGGACCGAAAGACCTCTCAAGATTAGCTGCCAAGCTGAATAGGGGGGAGTATGGGTTATTTATTACAACATCATATTTTTCAATGCAAGCACAAGAAGAGTTATTTGAAGATAGTTACCCAATTAAATTGATTAGCGGAATGGATGTAATAAATTTCTTAAGAGAACTTAGGCTAATAGCTCATGGAAGATTAAACAAATCGATGTTAGATAAAATTAGAGAAGAGCTTTCCTAATCTTATCTATGCATGAGTAAGGATTTTTTTTGATTTCATGCTCCCAGAACCTCAAGACTTTCCAGCCCATTTTTTTTAATTCTTTATTAACCCTCTTGTCACGTTCCATATTGTATGGAATTTTCCATTGCCAATATTCGCTTTTTAGTTTTTTCTTTTTCTTTTCCCAGTTGTAACCATGCCAAAAATGACTATCGATGAAGACAGCAACTTTTTGTTTTGTAAAAACGATATCTGGTTTGCCAGGCAGCTTCTTATAATGAACTCTGTATCGAAAGCCTTCACGCCAAAGAATTTTTCTGAAAGACACTTCTAATTTACTGTTTTTCGATCTTATTCTGGACATAATCCAGCTTCTTTTCTCTTTGCTGAATACATCAACCATTTTCAACATTGACCTTTCTAAGGAATTTTTTACTCCAAAAACCGATTATTTCTTCATTGCTATTTTTCTTCCCAATTAGGATATCTCTCCCGAGATCATAATTGAAATGTACGCAAGAAATTTCGCTTAAATGCAAACAAGCATGGCAAGCTGATTGATGATCCATGCAAACAGGATCATATATGCAGGTTCCAACTTTGGTGAGTGTTTTCTCAACCCATGGGATTATATTATTCTCAAATAAAGTGAACATCCCGCCGATTTGGAATTCTTGAACGTTGCTACAATAAATGATTATCGCGGGAATGGATGGGAAGATAAGTTCTGCCAGAGAATTTTTATCCATTCCACACTCAACAGAACAAGTCGTCAATAGAGCATGACTTATAGAATGCAGAAGTTTATATACCATTTTTGTTTTTTTAAGTTGCGGATCAATCTCTCTAAAAGGAGAGATTCTGTCTGTTTGCACATTGTTCAGAAACCAAGCCTTTAATGCCGCTTCATCATCTTTAGAAGGGACCTCATCTATCACACCATTTTCTTTTAACCAGGTCAGAATCTTCCATCTATCAAATTCTAATAAAATCGCTTCAGTATTTGCTTTATTAAGATAAATGGGGGTTTTTCCTTGGTCAGTTGATTTATCAGTAGCAAATCTATTCAAAGTCCTTTTATCCTCATTTGATTTATTGTCAGGAGCGCCCCTTGTGTAACCGTAGACTAACTTAACTATGGAGAGATCATTAAGCACATATGCATTTTTAATTCCGATTTCTTCTAATTTTTTAGGAAATTTTCTTATTTGTTCTATTTTAGGATGGTTCTTTCTCTCTGAACTTTCTACAATCCTTTTTATATGAACTGAAGCAGAAGAATCTAAAGTCTCCATAAATTCATATGCTTTTAAGGCTACACCAGACATATCTCCTTCTGGAGGTGAAATCAATGTTTCAACCTCTTTGATTATAGCATCCCTAACGCCTTTCTTGTTCGGATTAACCTTATTCATTGATTCCAGAACTTGATTTATCATCTCTTCGGACATATTTTTCGCTTTGAGCTCCTTAATCAATTGATCAAGCTTATTATCGTCTTTCGGAGAAACATCTAAACATTCTTGAAAAGTTGAATTATGCTTCTTAAACAAATCCATGTATTTGGCCAATATCAACTTTTTGAAGATATCATCTTCGTAAATCCTATCTTCATTCAAATTTTGAAGATTGACAAGAGTTAATGAATGCGGTGTGAAAACGTTTGTTTGCCTGAATGGTTTTGGATAGCAAATTTGAGAATTTGATGTTCCTTTGCAAGCAGGGCACCAACTGTTTAAGGAGGATGTTTCCCTCTTGCATATTCCGCACTCCCAACGCCAATCTTTTGGAGAATTACTGCCATGTTTATTAAGAATGATTTTTTCAAATCCGTGTTCTTTGCATGGCGCAATTTTCGGAGCCCATAAATGCCCGCATTCATGGGTATATACCAAATCCATTTGCGTTAATTTCCCACCGCAGGAAATACATTTGTGTTTTCTTAACACTCTGTTAAGTTGTTGCACAGAGCCAAAACTGTAAGCTCTGCTACATGAATCGCAAATAAAAGTCAATGGGAATAACTCGGCTTCTACAAATACAGGAGATAACAATTCAAAGGAATCTGGACTTGCAATTCTAGGATATCCTCTTTTTGACTTAAATGATCTTATAGCATTATAGACTTCCTTTATGATCCTTGTTTTATTAACATCATCAACTTTATGACTGAACCACCTCTCAACCAGAGCAATTGCATTCCCCTGATTATAATCTATGGGTTTTCCTGGAAGAAATTTAAAAAGAACTTGATTTTTACCTCTTCTCATCATCTTATTCATCCTCCTCATTTTCTTCTTCATCAAAGACAGGAGTTCTGCTTGCTTTTATGTTCTTCAAAATCATCATCCCGTCGGGTGACAGATTAATGTCTATGAGCGTGTCAACATCTCTCAGACTTGTCATGGGTTTATCGGACATGGGTCTTGTAATAAACTCATTTCCTAAAGTTTGAGTAATCTCGTGGATATATGTTTCTGTTTTATCCTCTATAACTTTATCAAAACCAAATCCAATAGTATCCTTGTTCACTTTGTAACTTTCAAGAAGAAACTGCTTTATTTCCTCTTCATTGATAATTCCTTCATCAATGGCCTTTTCAAAAACCTTGCTCATGTTTAAGGATTTGCCTTTTAGTTGGGGGCTTGCAATGGCATCAAAATAATTTAAAACTGAGGCGCTAAATATGCCCGGCACAGTTCTGTTTATGCTAAATTTAGCCCACCTATTAATCGGAACTGCTTCCACTAGCAAATCTTTATATTCATGGAATTTTGTAAAAAATTTGAAATAACTTTGATCTCTTTCTCTGGTCGGGTTAAATATTACAATTGCAATGCCGGGGTATTTCCTTCCTACTCTGCTGCTAGCTTGGATGTATTCTGCAGTATTATGAGGCATTCCCATGAATACCATGAAGTTTAGGGCGTCGATATCCACCCCATGAGATATCATGCTAGTGGCAATAATTAAATCAATCATGTCTTCCTCTGTTTTAGGGTTCTCAATTTTATCAAGGACTATCCTCACATCATTGAAGGATACGTCCCCCGTAAGCGGGCTTTGTTTTATTTCTGGTATCCCTTTTTCTCTCAAAGACCTATTTGTCATAGTCCTTATTGAGTTTGATATGCTATCTCCGTCGCTTTTTGCAAGATGATAAGATAATTTTATCATATAGTCTTTTAGCATTTCCTTAATTTCTTCATTAGTTACTTCTACGCCTAACTCAGCAATCAATTCTTGAGGTTTAGAATGCCATCTTTGAATCAACTCATGATATGTTTCGATTACGTCAAGAACAGAAAATATCATCGTTTTGAAGTGAGGAGTTATCCCTATTATGAGTCTATTTAAATCATCATTGTCCACAGAAGCATAAAAAGACTCAGAGATCTTTGGTCCTTGAGAAGGATACTGGCACGCATCTTTAGCATATAGATGATCTGTTTGCATCTTATATTCGGATATAGTTGCAGTTGCTGTTAGTATTTTCATGCTGCGTTTCCCTTTAGTAAGCATTTTCTCGTAGTGTTCTAAAAAGCTTTCATAATGAGAGTTAAAAGTTCCTAAGGATTCTCTTACTAAATGCATTTCGTCTTGTATTTGGAGCGTTGGAACAGGATCATAAGGTGTTATTTTTTCAAATTTCTCTTTGTCTGCTTTGCATAACCATTTTTCAGTACACTCAGAAGAATTGCTGTATCCGTGGAGAGGGCATTTATGGGTTACTTGTCCGAATAGATTTCTAAAGTTCTTCTGAAGCCCGCATATGGCGATTTTGTCCAAAGTTGAAATAATGAAAGAAGGGAGATATCTGTAAATTTCCATATCAGAGACGTAAATTGGCAAAACATCTTCTTGGCATTCTTTATTCATACACCTATGCATTAGCCTTATCTTTTCAACATCTGCATCAATCATTATCTCTTTGCTTCCGCAAAAGGGACATTTTGAGATAATGAGGTATTTTCTACCTTCTAAATTCTCATCATCTAATTTAAGTTCTCCTTTTAGAATCTGATTTCTTTCAGTTACTATCGGAGTAAGAAGATCCTTATCTTGCCCGCCGAATATTGTTCCTTTGCTCATGAGTTTATTAGGCGTGTTTCTATCTCCAACAAAGTATCCTAGTGAGAATTCTTCAGAACCCTCGCTGTTTGTTTCCGGATCTTCTCTCCTAATAAGTTCTGCTTGCGCTAAGATATTCGCTATTCTTTGAATTTGTTGAAGAGAAAGAAGCCTAAGTGGAAATTTTGTCATAACTGACACGCCAAATTTCTTACCTCTTAATCTATCAAAGAATAAAGTGAATATTGCAAGCCCAAGATAGGTTTCTGTTTTTCCTCCACCTGTTGGAAAATAAAGGACTTCAACTCTTTCAAAATTTGATTTGACCTCAGGATATTCGATTGAAACGACATCGGGCACATTCATTACGATAAAGATTATTTGAAATATTCTCCATGAATCATATTTCTTGTCAGACGCTTTGCTCTTGCTAGAATTTAAAAAACTCAAATTCATTTTTTTAAATGCTTTCATGGCTAAAGGATATTTTTTGAGAATTTCAATTCCATACTCGAATCTCTTTATCTCATCTTCAAAAGCATTCATATCTTCCTCAAATCTTTTCTTTCCTATGTCTGATTTGAAAACAGCTTCTTTTCCAAAACGTTTGTATTCTTCTTCAAGATATCTCCTCATTTCTTTTGCTATTTTTTCCAGCACTTCAACAGCTCTGTCTGAGGCCAAATCTTCAAACTTTGCTTTTAATTTGTCATTAGTTTTAAGCCTGAGTTGTTCAAAAAAAGGCATGTGTTCAGTTACGATTTTGTTGCCTGTTCTTTTGGCTTCGCAGTTTATTCCGCTGGCGCCCATATCTCCATTGTATTTGTAATGATCATTAAGATAATCGATTATAAAATTCTGGATGTTAGCACCTTCCACTTCAACGTCAAGATGCGTGTCAAAGAGAAAATTATCAATATGATCATTTTCCTTTGCTACGCAAGTATTTTCGAATAGAACGCTCACTTTTATTTGAGAGTCATTAAACTCTGTTGTTTTTACAACAATTTTAAAATCCCATGAAGGATAAACATCTTTTTCTCCCCATTCGCTCATGAATTTGTAATAATCTTCTTCAGATGAGAGAACAGAAAGAGGTATTTTAGATTCCATCTCATCTTTTTTTCTTTTTTTCGGACGGTATAATCTTTCCTCTGATTTGTAAGCATTGTGCGCGTCTTCTACAAGTTCTTTCACGCCAGGAAGTTCAAATTCTCCTTCAAAATCTTTTTCTACAACTTCAGAAATTTTGCAAGACAACAAAACATCTTTTATTTTATGCTTTTTGAAAACTGTAAGTGGTTTGATGCCTAAGTTTATATCTTCTTTGCCTTCTTCAGATAATTTTTTTTGTTTCTCTACTTCTTTAATGAATTCTTCTCTTGAAAGTTTGCTCTTTTTTACAGCTGCTTCAAGTTGTTCTTCATAATCGGGGATCACTTTAAAAAAGACAGATGCTTTTGGTTTAATCTTCAAAGTTGCATTAGCCACATCGTCTTTGTTTAAAAGAAACTCCACTCCCATTCTAACGGGTGCAACTTTTGTTCTTATGCTGCCTAAAGAACTCTTCGGATCTTGACTGCACAATGATCCAACAAAAAATTTGATTTGAGGTTTATCCCCGTAAACTCTATCGCAACCCGAACCGCTTAATCTTTCCTTTAATTTTTTGTAAACATGTTTTACAAATTTTCTTCTTAAATTATTATCTATTGTCATTTTTCATACCTCACTATTTTATCTAATTTTGACCTTTCAGCAGATTCATTCAAGGATATCGATTTTATTTTCTCTATCGAGATTATATCAGCAAAATCTTCGACGTATAAATTAAATTCTTCGTCAATTAATTCATTTTGGATAGAGCCGCTAATGCTTTTTAATCCTGCTCTTAAAACCATGTCATTTAATTTTCTTAGCAATCTATGGTGTATTCCTCTTAACCTGCTTATTGCTGCGCCAATTTCCCTATAATGATCCACAAGATATTGCTGATTGTATATCTTTCCTATGAATTTAATGTTTTTAGAATTTTGAGGTCCTATGACTAATCCTTCTTTCCATAATTGTATTGTCAGCCAATTAGTTATTACTGGCGAGTTCTCTTTCTTTTGTTCTGCTTGTAATTTTTCCAAGAATTTATGAACGCTGTCATTATGCTCTGCCATGCCTTTCCTTAAAGCAACAACCCATGAATTCACAAGAAACTTTAATTTCTGCATGCTAGGGTGATTGTCCGCTTTTTTTATTATTTCTTGAGCTAAACTGTTCTTTATGTTGTTTTTGACTACTATTAATAAATCTCCTTCTCGCGCTTTTTGTACGCTTACATACTCCAGCCTTTTTCCGTTTTTAAATATAGGTATCTTTCGGGAAGGTCTGACGTACATTACTCCGCCATCTTCCAAAACAATCTTACAACATTTGACAACGACTTTCCCCTCTTCATTTATTGATGTTTCTTCAAGCTCATCTTCATCTTCAAAATCTATTTCTTCTTCTAATATTAGCTCATCATCTATTTCTATGTCAGACAAGAGAGGTTTTAATTTCTCTTCGTCCTTAATTTGTTTCTCATCGAGCTTTAAAGAGAAAACGTTTTGAATCCCTGGCTTTGGTGGAGGGGGCAATCTTTTAAGGTCTTCTTTTTTCAATATCCTTTTAAGAAAATTAATCCTGGTGCCTCTTCCAAAAGAATCTGTGAATTTTTTTTCTTCGCTCTCAAATTGATACTTTAATAATGCTTTTTCTGATGGATAAACCAAGAAAATAACTTTATGAGCGCAAGCAGTTCTTAATAACCAAGAAGCCCGAAAAGGCATTTGTCCAAAAATAATGCATTTATCATAATCCGCTTCAACATGCCTTTCGTTTATGCTTGTGATAAAAATTCCTTTTTCTTGAAGTTCTTCATCAGATAAGGCAAAATCTTTTTCTAAAGCGGTTTTCAAAGCCCTCGCATAAGGCTCGCTATAATTGAAGATTAAAATTTTTTCGTTGTTGTTTATCGATTCTTTGATGATCTTTTTTATTTGCTCATATTTAGGATTTCCTCTTGAAATGAATTTTTGATATAAAACTTTTATTAAACTGTAGGTCTTTCCCCAGAAGCTGCCAAAATAAGGGTCTTGAGTTGAAAGAATGTTTTGCCAATATTCTAAATTTTCTATTCTTTTCTCTATCGTTTTAGCAAGGAAAGTCATTTTGCATTCATTTTCAGTAATTTCTAAAGGCGCAAGCATCCTTTCAAAAGCATATTTGCATGACAAATAAGTAATCAGAGCTCTTGAAAGCGCCTCGTTTTTTGTATTTTTGCAAAGCTTTTTTATATCAAAATATAATTGCAAAGCTTCGTTAAGGGCGTTTGTTATTTCCTCATCTTTAACTTCTATAAATTCTCGTTTTATGCCTTTCAGCCAATTGCGAATATGAAACACTGACAGAGAAAAAGGATTGTAATATTTTTGCGGGTTTTTTTCCAACTCTTCAAGATCATTCTCAAAATCAGCGCTTAGGCTATTGCTATCCCATCCCCAAACAGGAATTCCGTAAGATTTGAAAAGATCAAAATTTTCAGAGTAAGGGTTGCTCTCTAGGATGATTAATGACAGCACTCCGTTTTTTTCAGACCATTCTATGATTTCTTTGAGCAAGTTTTTATCGTAACCTGTAGCATCAATAATTATGCAGCCTATTTCTTTAGCAATATCTTCATTTGGCATGAATTTTGGATTGCTTGTATGCAAAAAAGAACATTGAACATCAGAGATCCTTGAAACGTCTGATGTTTTCAGTTGAGGCTTAACTGTTCCATCCATCTTTATTATTCCCAATGGAAAAACTTCATTAAGTCTCAAATAGTTTACTTTAAGCTGCCAGTATAATTCTCTTACCGCAATATTCTGGCTGATAAGAAGAACTTTTTTTCTTGAAGTTTTATTTTTCATCAATGAATATAAAGCTTCCACACACATAGGCACTGTAACTTCTGTTTTGGTTACTGGATAAACGAGCACGCCATTTTTTTCGTGATTTATTAAAGCTTCTTCCAGAAAAAGTATTGTTCTGTCAACTGTATGGAAAATTATGTGTGTTCCATTATGATTGAGGATGTTGCTGTCAGAGCTCCAGCAAAGCACGCATTCAATATCTTCTAAATTTTCCTCAACCCAGTTTTTGTTTTTTTCCATTTTTACAATAAAGCAACTTCCCCCATATCTGTTAATTTATTGCCATCATCAAGGAGCCCTTTGTCTTTCAAAAGGTTGATTATGTAATAGAAAGAGGATTTGTCAACATTAAATAAGTCATACAACTTTTTCTTAGGTTTCTCTATTTTCCCGCATTCTAAATC
>RFHX01000284.1 GCA_003695725.1 Candidatus Schekmanbacteria bacterium | reverse complement strand
CTGTTGAATAGAAGAAATATTGAAGCACATACAATATTTAAAAGCTTATTCTTCTCTTCTTTGAAAATCTTTATTAGAAAAAGCAGATAAAAGGGAAACCACTGCGTAGTCAAATAATTTATAAAAGAAACTCTTATCATTCTGAATGGACAAAAAGCATAAATAAGTCCGGCAATAAAACCAGCTTTTCTGTTCCCTGTAAGATATTCAACAAGGAGAAACATTCCATAACCTGAGAGGAGAAAAGTTAAAAATGTCAGGATATTGAAGCAGGCGAGGACATCCACAAAAGGTTTCAAAATAAAGGCAAAAAAACCATTCAATATTGTCAATGTATGAAAAACCAGACCTGTCCCAACAGGATAAAAGATATAATTTGTAAAAAAGAGGGTTTCATTGTTGTTCAAAATACTCTTTGCAAACCACCAAAGATTCCACACAAGCATCGAGCCATCGATGTCATCGCCAAGTTTATGAGTGGAAAATTTCAAAATCCATGGATAGGTCAGTATTATAGTAAGCAAAAAGTAAAGAAGAAGAATTATGGAATCCTTTTTAATCCTTTCTAATATTCTCCTCATTCGCTATGCGGATTCCTTTCATATTTGTATATGAATATTCCATGAAACCTTTTCTCATCTATCAAAGTAAAATGTTCATCCATCCATTTTTTCAGCTTGATAGAAATGTAATCGATTTCATCCATTGGATCCCACCACGAAAGGACAACCCAAATATCTCCCTTCCCATTAAGAGCATCAGGCACAATTTGAGGAAGCAATGAAGAATGAGGCCAAAATGAGGGTTGTGGATAGCTTTCAAATTTTTCTGTAGCAAGGAGCTTTTGTTCAGGCGCGCCTTTACCCCAATAATATTCAAATGAAAGTTGTGTTGAACGGCAGGAGTGTCCAACTATGTCCCCTTTCTTCCAATGAGACTTGAGATATTTTAACGGTTCCCTGTATGATATTCTCTCATGCTCTCCCGGCGCCTGATGGATAAAAGGTATTTTCTCATACATATCTTTATAGCCAAAGAATGAAAATATAAAAACCAACACTACTACAAGGACTTGCAACTTAAAATTGAATTTTTCCATACCTGATGAAACGATTAATAGAAAAAAAGGCAATGCAAAGGAGATATATCTATCGAGATAGACAGGAGCTTTCAATGAGGCAAGATATAAGCCAAGAGGAGTCAAAAGGGAAAATAAAAGGATAAAGATAAATTCCCTCTTTTTCCCCCTTATGAATCTTGTAATGCCTATTAACCCTAAAACTCCATAAAGAAATGAAGCAAAAAGATAATTAAGCCGCGGTGAGCTGAATCCAACTGAAAAGTTCTTCAATGTATAAAAAAAAGTCTTAATCGTTGGTTTTGGTATCCAAGTAGTAACAAAACCTGAAGTATTGAAAAAATGCTCTCTTAGCATAATTGGTACCCATGGCAAATATAAAAGGATGATTCCCACCAGTGATAGAGAATAATATTTGATAAACTTTTTATCGAAACCGCTTACTGCTATTGCCATTGACAGAGCAATGATTTCAACAATGACAAGATATATAGCGAAATAATGCGTATAAAGGGCAGCTGCTGTAACAAGAGTATAAATAATAAAGTGGGATTTTCTTTCATCTCTCAAAGCGGAAAAGAGAGCAATAACAGATATAAACGATAAAAGGATAAAAAGAGAATACATCTTCACTTCTTGGCTATAATAGATATGAAAAGGATTTACAGACAGAAGAAGGGCGCTTAGCAGAGCAATCCTTTCACCAATGTATTTTCTACAGTAATAATAGACTAAAAAAATCGTTGCCACTGCAAAGAAAACAGAAAGCAACCGCAACCAAAATTCTGCTTCAGAAACCCTTCCCCACAGATTCAATAAAAGAAAATAAAGAGGGGGATTGCTGTCAAGAATTTTGCCTGATATTATTCCGTAAAGACTGTTTTTCTGAAAAACACAAAGTACCTCATCAAACCAATAATCATATTTTCCAAGGCGATACAATCTCAAGATTAATCCTAACAGAAGTATCGCTGATATTTTTACACGGCTTGATAAACCGGTCATAGATTTATCTTCTTACAAAAAGCTGCCAAAAACGTCTGGCAGAATGAAGTGGGTTTGACAATGATTTTTTCACAAAATGCATCGGTGCTGCCTTTATTTCTTTTTTCAATTGATGCGCTCTCCACGCTTCATTGGCATAGTTGAGTCCCTTTTCAAGGTCGCAACTGTCGAGATTGTCTGTGCGTATCACAGCCTTATTATAGCCGTCATACTCTTCCCAGTTTTTTGAAAGGATATATCCTTTTTTATCTAATTCTTCATAATATTTGCTTCCCGGAAAAGGTGTAATGATGGAAAACTGAAGGGAATCAGGGTCCTGCTCAATGGCAAAATCAACAGTGCGTTTGATTGTATCCATAGTTTCGCCGGGCAAACCAAAAGAAAATGTAAGATGTATCTTGACACCAAGCTCCTTTGTAATCTTTATATTTTCTTTGGCTTTTTCGAGATCAAGATTTTTTCCGCAATTATTGACAATTTCCTGCACACCTGATTCAATCCCATATTTGAGAGCATATAATCCAGCATCAACCATTGCCTCCAACATCTCTCTGTCTGAAGTATCTGCCCTCGCCATTATAGCCCATGGAACTTTTAATCCTCTTTTTTTGATTTCACTGCATATCTTCAATATTCTTTCCTTACCGATGTTAAAAGTATCATCGTCAAAATAAACTGATTTAAATCCCATCTCATCCACTAACCACTGCATCTCATCCACTACATCCACAGGATTTCTCGTCCTATAAGAACTGCTACCATACATAATTTGGGGCCATGAACAGAAAATGCATTTAAAAGGACATCCTCTGCTAGCCCACATCTGCACACTTGGTTTGGGAATACCACCGGGGGTATCATTGTATTTTTCCATTGGAAATTGATGCCTTGCAGGCCATGGGAAAAGGTCAATATTTGAAACAAGCTGGCGCTCTCCTGTGAAAACGCCTCTCCCACTGCTGTCACGATAGTATAGTCCCTTTATACCCTGAAGCCCATTATTCATCTTTAAGCTCTTGACCATCTCGAGAAGCGTAAATTCATATTCACCCTTCAACACTACATCTACACATCTATTCTTTTCGAGGAATGCAGGATTATACATATTCATATCCGGACCGCAAAAGACTACAAGCGCCCTTTCTCCAAGAGCTTCCTTCGTCATCTTCGCAAAACGCAAATCGATTTCGATCGTATTTGTTGAAACTTCATATACGACGATATCAGGATTATAATCCAAAAGTTTTTGAAAAAATTGCTCATCATCATCGCCTTCTGCTATGCCGTCAACAGCTTTCACATCTATTGAATTCTTCTCGAGAAGCGCTGTAGCATAAGCCATAAAGAATGGAAAAGGCATATATTCTGAACAATCCATTTCAAAATGAGGCCATCGGCTTCCAGCCCTAACTCCATAGAATCCTTCTTTACGCCACGGCGAATTTCCAATAAAAACCTTCAATACAAAGCCTCCTTACGAAAAGAGAGGAATATAATAATTGTCTATTATTTTATCCCAGCTGTAAAGTGCCTCTGCTCTTTTTCTGCCCTTTTTGCTCATTTCTTCTCTAACTTTCGGATTATTAAGAAGAAATTCAATTTTTTCCATTAAATCAAGAAAATTATTTGGTTCAAAATGCAGTCCTGTTTCACCATCTATTACTATATCTTTCAATCCGCCTATGCGTGATGCAATGACAGGAATACCAGATGACATCGCCTCAACAGCAACAATTCCAAAGGGCTCTATCCAAATAGAAGGCACCACTACTATGTCTGCATCCTTATAAACTTCAGGCAAGGAATCCTGATTGACCCATTTTCTAAGAATAAAATGCTGCCCTTGAAAGCGATTCTCATAATGCCTAAAGTATTCATCGGCTGTAATCTCCAAAACAATATCATCTCTTTTTGTAAGCAGGAGTTTGAAGGCATTTTCAAGAATTGTCAAACCTTTTGCATATTCTGCAGCGCGGCCTGACATCAATATCTTTAACCTCTTTTTCTCCTTTTTTATTTCTTTTGATGGCTTGAATTTTTCTACATCGACTCCTGAAGGAATTATATTGACATTATTGTTATATTTCAAAAGCAGATTCTTGATAAAATCATTATATACTATGATAGAATCTGCCTTATCGAGCGCTTTTAACAAAACATCCTTGTAGGATTCTCTAAAAGCCATAGAG
>RFHX01000283.1 GCA_003695725.1 Candidatus Schekmanbacteria bacterium | reverse complement strand
TTTTTATTTTTGTAAATTGAAAAGAGAGCTGTTCCCTTGTATTTGTTTGAAAAAAGGGGCTTGATTTCTTCAATATAAAAGAAATCTTCATCGTTGAGAAGTCCTTCTCTACGATTTATTAAAAGATAATCATAATTGAGTGCATCATAAACTATGTCATTTGATAATATGCCATATTGGTGGTAGTAATCGAAGAGAATAGAATTGAAAAGCGCTCTTCCGTTAATGCGTTTGCCTCTTAATCTTTCATTCATAAATGATATTACATCATTATTGAAAGCATCTCCCCAATATGTTGTTTCCAATCCAATCCTTTGAGCGCCTTTAATGCCGCCTGAAAAGATATTGTAATATGACAATTCAAAAGGATGTGCATCGAAGAGCGATATTGCCGAAGATGCAATAATTAAGGAAGCAAGTATCCATTTGCCTAACTTTCGTCCTTCAGTGAAAATTAGATTTATGAATTTGTAAAATCCAGTTCCTGATAATATTGCGAGAAAAGGGAATGCCGGAAGAAAAAGTCTGGTGCCGTCATATGCCGGCGCAAATCCCAATGAAATTACTGGAAATAGTATGAATGCGTTTATGAAAATGAAAATATTTAATTTTTCGGTAGCTGTGAATGATTTAGTCTTAAATAGATTTTTTAGTCTATTGATGAGAATTTTCAAAGCGCTAATGATTCCAACTATAGTAAAAAGAAGTATTGGCGCCGGTATTGTAAAAAAACTCAATACAAATGGATAATGCCAAGGCACTGCATTGGAATCATATTTTCTGCCAAGGTAGTATGTTTTCACTACAAAATCCGAAGTGTGGCTCGACATCCCTGAAATAAATTCTTCGATATGGGAATTCAAATTCACCCAAAGCCAGGGATTTGCAATATAAAAAATAATCACTCCCAAAAGAGTGCCTATTGTAAGAAGCTGAAATTTTTTCTTTGAGGGAAAAATAATAATCCACAATAGAATCGATAATGGAATCAAAAGAGAATGTGCCTTAGTGGCAAATGATAAACCAAGGAAAACTACAAATAATACTTTGTATATTCTTTTTTCATCACTTTTTATAAAAAAGAATATTGTGAGAAGCCACATAAAAGTTATTGGCATATCCAAAGCAAAGATATGCCCGTGGCCAAACATTCGAGGCATAAAAAGAAGGCAAACTGATGCAGTGATTGCTGAGATATAATCAGAAAGGGAAAGTGTAATTAAAAAAACCAACACACAAACTATTGAAAACATCATTTCAGGAGATATCCTCAGTGCTTTGATATCTCCCACCAAATTTCCAAAGAGAATGAGACTAAAAGAATGCATAATTCTTCCAAAAGGGGGGTGGTAATGAAAATGTCCGCCAAAAAATTTTTCGATTGTTTCTTTGCTTCTGAAGGTAGAAAAGTTCCCTTTGAGAATTGTCTTAAGAGACAAGGACATCCATTGGGCAAAGGAATGGGCTGCAGAATCATTTATCCAAGCTTCGTCGCAAGTTATGCCGATATCGTTGGTGGTTAGAAAAAGTAGTAGAAAAGAGAAAAGAAAAATTGCTGCAGCCGTAATTTTAATATAGTTATCTCTTGTATCGATATGCATAATTTATAATCGTGGAAGTTAATAATATTTTTAACAGCACATTAAATAGGTTATTATATTATCGATTATATCTGCAACAAAGATTGAGATAATATTTTTATGAATCAAAAAATTACATTTCAACAACATAAACTGAAACCTTTTCTCATAGGATTGTTTGCCTATGCATTTTTGCTTCTTTCATTCCTTTTAAGTGATTCCATATTCCACCATATAGGCAACTCAATAACAGCTGACGAAAATCCTATAAACTTTTTTACAGCACTAAATTTATGGCTTGCTTCAGCAACAGCTTTTTTAATTACAAAGCGTCACATAAAGGAACATAATGAATCAAAATATCTTCTCGCATTATGGATTATTATTAGTCTTGGACTACTTTATGCAGGGTTGGATGAAATGTTTGAAATTCATGAAGCCATTGGCAAACATCTTGAAGCGATGATTCAAGGCACAAGCTATGAGATTCCTTTTTATCGCATTTTTGATGAAGGTGAACAGCCAATAATGCTTTGTTATTTCGGTGGGGGCATTGTTATGAGCTATTTTTTTCTTTCAAAAATGATTTCCTCACGAATGACAGCATATTTTTTCATTTCAGCCCTAATTCTTCAGGGATTGGCAGCAATCAGTGATAGCTTCAACCTTGTAACTGCTTTGACAGGAATTTATTCAGAAGAAATCAATTATACCGGCTATGTTGAAGAAATAAGTGAATTTCTTTCGTCATTATTATTTTGGGCTGCAATGGTAATAGAATTGAAATGGTTTCAAATTTCAATGGAAGATATGAGATAATCTTAATGAATAAGCAGAACAATTTATTTTTGTCCCGATACGGCATTTACTTCATTTTAGTTCTAATTTTTGTTCTTTCACTGTTCTTCCCAAATAGAGATTACAGCTATGATTCATTAGAATACTCATTAGAAGCAAAAAATTATAATCTTTCATTTCATCC
>RFHX01000282.1 GCA_003695725.1 Candidatus Schekmanbacteria bacterium | reverse complement strand
TGGATTTAAAAGTAAAAATAAATAAAAAATATAACGAAAATTCTTTGACTAAAAGGACAGATGAGAAAGAAATTGAAGAGGTTGAGATATCAGATAATATGTTGAAGATAGGAATCAATAGACTTGAGGTTGAAGTGCCTGACAATGACTTAATTTTGGATAAAATAACCTTTTCTCGTATCCGATAGAAAAGATTATTTTAATTTGAAAAAAGATATGAAAATTCTACTTGTAACACCAATCAGTGATACGCATTATGTGGTGCCGCCTATAGGATTGGGGTATCTGGCGTCATCATTGCGAAAGAATGGTTTTCCCGAAGTTTCAATCCTTGATTGCATCAAAGAAAATATGGATTATGAAAAGTTTCGGGAATATATAAAATCTGAGGTGCCTGATATTGTTGGCTTTCAGATATTTTCCTGTGATTTTTCAAATACGCTCAAACAGATAAGGATTGTAAAGGAAGAGAATCCTTCTGCCTGCATCCTTGTTGGCGGTGCGCATGTTTCGACAACACGAGAAAGAATATTGGATGATGCGCCCGATGTAGACTTTGGTTTTTGGGGTGAAGCGGAAACTACATTACCTAAACTTATTAGAAAATTTGCTGGAGACGACAGCATCAAATATGATGATATCGAGGGTTTGATCAGGAAGGAGAATGGAAGAACAATCGTAAATGAGAGGGTTTTTATAGAAGAACTTGACCGCCTGGAATTTCCGGCATGGGATCTGATTGACCCGCGCACATATCCTGAAAATCCACAGGGGGCTTTTTTTGAAAAGTTTCCTATTGCTCCCATTTCGACATCGAGAGGATGTCCCTATCTTTGCACCTTTTGCGCCTCTCATACGAATATGGGCAGGCGAGTTCGTCTGAGGTCAATAGAAAATGTGATCAAAGAAATGGAACTTCTTTATAATGAATATTCAGTAAGGGAATTTCATATAATAGACGATGTCTTCAACCTTTATAAGGATAGAGTTTTGGCATTCTGCGACGCCCTCAAGGAAAAAAGATGGGACATTAGTTATACTTTTCCAAATGGAATACGATTAAATACTCTTGACTTGGAAGTGCTTACAGCGATGAAGGAAACAGGAGCATATTCTTTTACTGTAGGGATCGAATCTGGTTCACAAAGAATACTCGACCATATGAAAAAGAGCTTGTCTCTGAAGGAGATAGAGGAGAAGATAAATCTAATCAATGAAGCAGGTTTAACTCCCAGTGGCTTCTTTATAGTCGGTTATCCTGCTGAAACAGAAGAGGATATTTTTAAAACAATAGAGTTTGCAAAAAAACTTAAAATCAAAAGGGCTCATTTTAGCAACTTTCTTCCCCTGCCGGGCACAGAAGCCACAAAGCGTTTGCTCGAAAGCAAAGAGATTGAAGAAATAAATTGGAGTCAGCTTTTTTATTCAAAAGTGCCATATAGTCCACCGGGGATAAGCAGAAAGAGGTTAAAGGCACTGCAAAGGAAGGCATTTATTTCTTTCCATCTGAGGCCATCTATTATTATAAAGATGTTATCTGAAATAAAATCTTTTAGGCATTTGAAGTCACTGTTGAAGAGAATGACAGATTATCTATTCAAAACATAGGGAGCAATATGAAAGTTGTAATTATTGGAGGAGGAGTTGCAGGCTTATCTGCGGCATATGAGCTTTCGAAAAAAGGAGCAGATGTGATTCTTCTTGAAAAGGCACCTGTTCTGGGAGGGCTTGCAAGTTCATTCCCCCTTGAGTCAAGCTATATAGAAAGGTACTATCATTTTATATGCCTGAATGATTTTGCCCTTTTTAGTCTTTTGAAGGAACTCGGCATAGATAAGCGATTGAATTGGGTGTATACAAAAATGGGGCTTTTTTATAAGGGCAAAATCTATCCTTTCAGCCGTCCTTGGGATTTGATGAGGTTCCCATATCTTACTTTTGGAGAAAAACTTAAATTCGGTTTTGGACTTATGGATATCAAAAGAAAAGGAGTAGATGATTGGAAGGATATCGAGATGAGAAAGGCAGATGAATGGCTCAAAGAACAATTTGGCGAGAATATATATTATATCCTTCATGAGCCATTGATTAGACATAAGTTTGGTTCATATGCTCAAAAGATATCTGCCGCGTGGATGTGGGCAAGAATACATAGGATAGGAAAGTCTCGAAGCAAGATACTTCAAAGGGAAATTCTCGGCTATATAGATGGGGGGACAAAAACACTTGTTGATGAGCTTGAAAAAAGAATTACTTCTAATGGAGGAAAGATAAGATTAAAAGAAAGAGCAGAAAAGATTATTCATAAAAACGGTAGGGTTTGTGCTGTTCAATTTGAGAAGGGAGAAATCGAATGTGATGCAATAATTTCCACAATTTCTGCCCCAGAGCTTGCAGAAATCATTCCAGATGGAGATGGTCCTTATTGGGATAAAATCCGTAAGATTGAATCGATAGGTGTTGTTTGTGCTTTGTTGATAACAAAAGAGTCATTGTCAGAAAATTTTTGGCTCAATATAAATGATCCGAAAATCAATCTTGCCGGAGTAATCGAATATTCTAACCTCAATCCTTGCCATTTTCTTAATGGTTCAAAAGTGCTTTATATGCCCCAATATATTCATTCCGAGCATCCGATTTTCAAGAATACAAAGGAGGAAATCATAAATACTTACTCAAAATATCTATCTCGAATAAACAGCAGATTTTCGGAAGATAGTATTGAAAAGGCATTCGTCTTCAAAGATAAATATGCTCAACCTATTTGCGAGACAGGATTCTCTGCACTTACTCCCGGTATAAAGACCTCGATAAAAGGGCTCTATATTACGGATTCCTGCCAACTGCATCCTGATGACAGGACAATATCAAACAGCATTAATCTTGGCAAAAAAGCCGCAGAGATGTTGAGTGCTGATTTAATGTAGTTGAGTTTTGCTCTTATGGAAATTCTGTAAAAAGATGTCGAGGCGATATTTGTATTTCAGGTTTGGGTATTGGGTATAGAAAAGGGGCCGTTTCTTCATAGAAATAGCGATTAGCCGTTATTAATGATTTATTATATACGAATCTATATGCTTTCCTCTGAGGAAATAATTTCATCAATTTCATATCTTCTTCATCACCGAAGTCTCTTGCATAGATGACATCATTTTTTAGTTCAATATCGTTTTCAATAAAACCGGCGCCATAATAATTTGGTGCTGCCTCACCCTCTCTGAAATAACCTGAGCGAATGAAAACAATAGCATTATGAATACCGGATTCTTTTACTTTTTTCTTCAAGACATTATCCATATTCCAGTAGCGGTCTCCATAGAAGGAAATTTTTTCAGGAAATGAAACAATGGCTGAATGAAGGCACAGTAAAATTGAAAGAACAGGAACTATAAGATATGAAATTCTATCCAATGAAAAAATGGAGAATTTTTCAAAAACACTTTTTATTGTTTGATGGATAATAATAGCTCCTTTTACC
>RFHX01000281.1 GCA_003695725.1 Candidatus Schekmanbacteria bacterium | reverse complement strand
GGGTTCTTGTATTGCGGTTCAGATTATACAGTTATAGGAATAAGACTTGCAAAAGTGGAAAGAGGAAAAATAAACAAAACATTAGAAATGATTAAAAAAATTCAACCACAATATAGGATTGCGGCATTGCGGGGAGTAGGGATTTATTATGGCTATTTAAAGAACAACGAATTTTTAGACGATTTTCTAAACATTGCTGAAAGATGCGATGATCTTACGAAGAAACAACTGTATCGTGGATTAAGCATAAGCTTAATTGCTTATTCCACATTTTTTGACAACCGATCTATTACACTTAACTATTCCAATGGAAAAAATTTCAATATTCAAGATATATTAGCGAAAGTTGATCCATCATCACATTGTTTTTTTAGAGAAAAATTAGGCGATTTAATTTCGCCATCGATTAAATTTAGAGGGAAAAAAGGACTAAATAAATCAAAAAAAATATTGAGACGATTCGCTAATTTTAGTCTAATTCCCTCATTCTATAATTACCGTCTTACATATAACAATGATGATATTCTATATTGGCATAAAAGAATCAGAAAATTGCCTAACCTTTTTAAATCCTATTTCTACCATGCTCTTGGAAGAGCTGTTGTGGCGCGTTTCATAGCGGAAAAAGAGACTTTAATGAGTGAATCCATATATATTCCTGATAAATATAAAGGTGATTTTTTCAGCGGCTTAGCTTCTGCATCGTCACTCTATTTCTCAAAAAACCCGGAAAATTCTATCGAATATATTTCAACGATAAGTGAAAAATATAGAAAACCTTTTATCTTTTCATTAGGTAAAGCCCTCTTTTGGAAATATCCATATAATTTTAAAAAGATTTCTAAGTTTGCAGGAAAACTATCTATAAAAGAAAAGAAGGCTTTTTATGAAGGGATTGGAAGTGGTGCAGGGTATATGCTTTATTGGAATCCTCTAAAATTAAAAGAGATAAAAATGAAGATACCTGAAGATTATAGGAGAGATTTTGAAAATGCGGCAAACATAAGAATTCAAAATGATGAGTATTTGGCAAAACAGGAAAAGTCAACTTATTTTCGTGATTTCGAAATAGAGCACAAACTTCTTCATCTTTAAAAAAGATGAGCAAGAATCTTATTTTGACATCTTTTCAAAAAGCTTGGCATTGTTGATTGCAACGGAAGCGTGATTTGAGAGTGTTGTCATCAATTCTAAATCTTCTTCTGTGAATGCATTTAAATGAATACTATCCACATTGATGACGCCCATTATTTTTCCTTCATAAAACATAGGCACTGCAAGTTCGGAAGAAATCTCTTTGGCAACTTCAACATAATGAGGATTTTTTCTGACATTATTTTCTAAAATTGGTTTGCCTGTCTTTGCAACGGTTCCTGTTATTCCTTCGCCAACTTTAAGCTTGACCCTTTCAGAGGTTCCTTCTTGAAGACCTCTAAAAGCCATTATATTTAGTATTTGTGTTTCTTCATCGATAAGCATAATTGAACTACTTGTTGCATTGGTTAATGCAAGCGCTTTGTCTACTATTAGGTCTAAAAGCTTCTGCAGTTCAAGTGTCGAAGTCATTGCGCGGCTAATATCACAAAGAGCAGTTAACCGTTCATTTCTCTGCTTCATCGCTTTATGGATATTTGAACTCTCGATATCAATTGCCGCAAGATTGGCAAGAATGCTTAAGAGTTTCAAATCGTTTTCATTGAATTTTTTTCCCGCTCTTTTGGAATCAGCAGTCAATACTCCGAAAAGCTCATCTTGGTAAATGATAGGTGCACCTATAATTTCTGATACCTCAAAATTTTCTGCTATCTTGACTTTATTATGTTCCATCCTCGGTTCCTTTGATTCTGCGATTTTACCTATAAATCCTTCGCCAAAATTTATTGATATATTTTTCAAAATATCAGGATTTATAATTCCGCTTGCAGAAGCAATGTTCAACTGATTCGTATTTTTGTCATTCAAAAAAAGCAATGAACGTTCGGTATTGAGTATTAAAGTAACAGAGCTTGTAATAAGATTCATCGTTTGGTCAGGATCAGTAAAAGAGCTTTTCATCGCTTTACCTATTTCAAGAAGCATAGTAGTGTGGGCATTATAGAAATAATCCCTTTCATGTTCTGCCATTCCTTCAGATAAAGAATCAGTTTTTTTAAAAATCGAAGAGAAAAAGAATTTCATCTTTCCCATTTTTTTAAGAATTAAAATAATTATGCTTTAATTTTGTACTCCTCGCATTTCCTCATAAGTGTATTACGGTGAATACCCAAAATTTTTGCAGCACTGCACCTGTTGCCACCAGTAGCTTTCAATATTCTTATTATATAAGCTTTTTCAAGCTCTTTTAATGTTAAGCCTGAATCTTCAATGCTTTCAAACTGCTGAATGTTGAGGTTAGTGTTACCGACCGTTTTTTTAAGACGAGATTTAAGAGCTGAATATTTGAATAATTTAATTAGCTGATTTCTATTACCATTGAAATTGAAGCCTCTAACAGTCTTTTTCAAACTTTTAACCAATCCACCAAGATGTTTGAGCATTTTATCTTCTGTATAGTTTTTGGACATTTCGGAAATAAGCTTCTTGCTTACAATCTGTTCATTAATCTTAAATAAATATTTTAAATCCTTTAATTTCTT
>RFHX01000280.1 GCA_003695725.1 Candidatus Schekmanbacteria bacterium | reverse complement strand
TTGCAAAGTCACGTCTTTTAATTTTATCTTCTGTCATTTTATTTTTAATTTCCATTTTCTTCTCCTTTTTAATATTCAACTTTAAACAATTTTCTTGATTATGAAATTACGAAAGGAGTTTCACCTTACAGGTTTCACCGGGAAATGCTTTTATCTTTATTCCTATTTCCTTTGCAAAACCTTCCCACACTGGTATGCACCATTTGTTGCATACATCGAGAAGTTCGAAATCGAAATCGCCTGTTACAGCTCCAAGCCATTGTTTGCAATCATAAAGTTTATCCCTAAATGGACAGGGGAATGAACGTTCTCCCTTTTTTATATTTATTCGCTCATAGAGTTGATAAGAACAGGTTGTGCCTTCAAACATACCCATAAGCCCAAATTCAGCTCCTTTCTTCTTCGCCATTTTTCCAATGCGCGCAAGAAGAGGCTTCATCGTTGTAATGTAATGCTCTACATATTCTTTCCCAAGCCCTTTCTTCCAGTAAAAATCAAGAGCTTGAAGCTGAGCTTTTGTAATTGTTTCATTGAATTTATGCGGATAAGGAGAAGTGCTGTCATATGTCATAAAAAGAGATTTGAGTGCATATCCAAGTTCTTCATCTGAACGCTTTAAAAATTTTTCATCCTCGAGAGAAAACTTCATTGAAGCAAACACTGCGCGCGGACTATTGAGAAAAGTTAGAATACTTAGCGCCCCTGCCCCTTTGAGCAAAGTTTTTTCAAAATCACGCCTCGATATTTCACTCATAATCAATCTCCTTCGTAAATTTAGAGTTTTTATGGCTTAATCTTAAAATAATAAGTCCCCAAGCTTCTTTCCTGTTTCCTCATCAGCAAGATTAGGGACATCATTCAATATGCCGGGAGTTGCCTTTGCAAACATAGAAGCAAACATCTCTCCGGTTTTTCTTCCCTCTTCAATGACAGATTCATCCTTGAGTATTGGAATATTTTTAAAATTATCAAGAAAACCTTTGTATAAATCAACATAATCTAAAAGCCATGGAATAGTTTTATCTCTCTGGTCTTCTGCGAAATCTCCTGCCATCATACCTCCGGATGTATATTCCGCCAACATCGGTTTCCTTACACCGGGTAGAAGCCCTTCAAGGGAATCATATCTTTTTCGAAGCTCACAAACCGGTTTTGAAAATACTTCCCTATACCTTTCATCCTTTGAAAGCATAAAAAGGTCAACATTGAGGTGGTCATACAAACCAAGATGAATAGATGCCTCAAACGCAAAAATTGGAAGTGGAATATATGAAGAAGGTGTAAAACTTGCTACGGTAAACTCGCACCTATCTACCTTTGACTTATCATCCTTATTTTTTACCCAGCCATTCTCAAGCACCATAAATGAAACTTTCTTTAAAGGAAAATCGTCTGAATCAGGTTTTCTATAAACCTTGACTCTGAGTTTCTCCTCTCCTTTTTCTGCTACAATTGAATTAGTGCAATCCATCTGCTCCAAAAAATTTTTAAATTTCTCTTCAAAAATTGCTTCGAAATCTTTATATTCCATAAAGCCAATATCTCCACTTCAAAGATTCAATCTTGCATCTAACTTTGACTATTACCCTCAGCTTGTTTTTAATTCAGACATTCTAACTTCAATTTTCGACTCGTCGGCATTTCCGATGCCGAGCTTCTCGGCTGACCAAATATGTCCTGCATACTCCTTTGATATGAGCTTTTTGCCGCGTTTTTTTCTTTCCTCATTGATTATTTTCATTCCTGTCAAATCAGTGGCTACTCTATCAGGACTGATTATTATTGTATGGTTTACTCCCTGAGGGTCTACATGAGCGCTCCCTTCATAAATTCCCATCAATGCATCGAGGACAACGAGTTTAGTCTTTTTCATCAACTGCTCGCTTGCATTTACTTCCGCTATCTGTGGATTTGCGTTATGGGCATGCATCTTTTCTATCACTTCTACTTGCTCATCTGTCAGAGAAGTGGGGTCAAAAGTTGCCTGCTCTGAGAGATGAATTGTTCCATACATATTCTTCATTGATAGGGTTACACCTGCAAATTCCGATTTTTTCAGAACAGGAACATTTATCAAATAATCTATATGCTGAGATAGAATTTTACTATGGTGGTTGACAATATTTTCAGATCTTATGTAAACTTTTGCCTCTGGGTCGAGCCAGATGCTTTTGTCATGGTATGTTCCGTAGCACCTGTATCCCTCCTTAGTGTCATTTATTTTATAGCCTGCATTGATAAGAAAAGCATCCACATTATCCCATATCAATATATTTTGTTTATTGATACCACCTTCAACCATACTATCTACAATTGAATATGCAACTTCAGGATGGGCAGGAATGCGCGGATTGATTGTATTAACCTTTAATCCAATTACTTCATTGTCTTTCAGATTTGGAAAAACTGACGCCCATGCTTCC
This sequence comes from Candidatus Schekmanbacteria bacterium, assembly GCA_003695725.1. NCBI lineage: Bacteria > Candidatus Schekmaniibacteriota > Candidatus Schekmanbacteria bacterium. The sequence goes on along the minus strand of RFHX01000280.1, from coordinate 1,301 downwards.
GACAGATTCTTTGCACCTGTCATATTCTTTATTCCTTCATCAATCATTCTCCTCACACGAGACTTATCTATAACAAAACTATCTGAAATTGATTTTTTGTCTTTTGTAATTGCAACAATCGATTTTTCAGGAAGGGGAAAAGTCTTTTTTATCTTTTCAGCAAGTTCAGCAAGTACTTTGGATGGATTTATCGAGAGAGAAGCAGCAGCGATAGTGGTACTCTTCAAGAAACTTCTTCTATTCATTTTTGAACAAAATTTTTTGAATTCTTTACCACTCATAACTTTCTCCTAATTCTTTAAATTTTTAATATCACCATAAACTTTCAAAATAATCTTTTTGAAATTGGCTTTATAAAAAGGATTTTCACCTTCCGGAAATTTAATAGATTCTGCCGCCTTTTCAGCTGAAACACCCTTATCGACATATTTTTTTATTTCATCTCTAAGCGCTATCATTTTATCAAGAGATTTCTGTATATCTTCTTTTTTGGCAGTAATATCTGTTGAGCCAAGGCGTTCAAGATGTCCGCAAACAATCTTTTCTATGTCCATCTTTTGAAGCTCTTTTAGCGCATTGATGTGGACATCGATATTGGCATCATCTCTATAATCAGGCAGTCCCGAACCTTTTAAAAAAAGGTCACCGCTGAAAAGAACTTTGGCATCAGGAATATATACAACGGCATCACCTCCTGTATGGCCCCCGCCAAAATATTTAATCACAATCTCCCTTCCCCCCGGATAAATGCGCATTTCATTTTTAAATGTCATATTAGGAGGCGTAAACTTAAAATCAGGACCAAACATCTTCAGCGATTCATCTGCTTTCCCTTCATCCTGTTCTTTTCTTCTCTCAGCAACTTTATCTCTTGTAAATTGCTGACCTATAATAGGAATCCCCTTTGAGGCAAATGCCTGATTTCCACCAATATGGTCTGTATGCCAATGAGTATTGATTGCAAACTTTACAGGTTTGTCAGTAATCTTCTTTATTTCATTTAGTAAATCTTCAGCAAAAGAGGGCAGCATTGTCGTATCTACAACGACTACACAATCATCAGTAACGATAAAACCACAATTTGAAAAGCCCAAATCCGTAACTGCATATACTCCCTTTGCAACCTCCTTTGCTCTTTGCTCTTCAGAATGTGAATAGAGGATTGTTGCGCTTGAAAAGGATATAAGAAAAATTAAAAGAAGAACTATCCTGCAATTTTTCATTGTATCATCTCCCTATAAATTGATGGCTTTCTATCCACACTTTCCATAAAGGATTCCATCTTTTTGATAATACATATG
>RFHX01000279.1 GCA_003695725.1 Candidatus Schekmanbacteria bacterium | reverse complement strand
TAATAGTATAAAGTCAATAGTCTGTTTCAGGAAGATAGCAAAATAATCAGTATCTTATCTGACTCCTCAAGAAAGAGGATAATATGAATTTTTGGAAATATTCAAAGCAATAATATTATGACTCGAAAAACATTTCCATTGACCTTTTGACCCCTCCTTCTTCACCAAACAACATCTTATAACCTTTGACTCCGGGGTCGTGGTCAACAACTGTTTTTAGATATGCTTCGTATTTTTTCTTTGCATCTTCCAGATTATCACCTGTGAGAGGTTCTGCTTTTTCCACTAAATCGGAAAAAACGCCAAGATATTCCCTAAATATGTTGATAGCATCGTTATCAAGACTTTCTGTTATTTTTACCTGACACACTGCTCTTGAAAAAACATTTTGAATCTCTTCTCCAACATTTTTGGTGGCATTTTCCATAAGAGTTGGGTATTTGTCCCTAATCTTTATAAGTTTGTCGAAAAGAGGTGCATCTTCGGGCCTTTCCTTTTCGCCTGTGCGGTGTACATCAATCATTACCATTCGCTTCTTTCCCATAATGACGACTTCACCTGAGAAGATAGGAAGGTCATATTCCATCTTAGGCCTTAAAAAAGTAGAGCGTACACAAAAATAGAATGGCAGATTGATTCTAAGGCAGGTAATTCTTGAAAATTTTTCTGATGTAAAGACATCTCCATCTATTTTTACTAATCCCAATGTACGCAATGGCCTTTCCGGAAAAGGATGAGAAAGGGATACCCTTTGCAAATCAAACTTTTTTTTCAGATCTTCTATAATAATTGAATGAATGTTCTTTATTTCTGCCATTAAATTCCCTCCTGAAAAATCCTTTTTTTATTTTATTTAAGTATTTTTCAATATTGATTGTCAAAATTTTTTTACAAATGCATAAGCCCTTTTTTAAACTAATATTTGATAGCAGAATGAAATAACATCTTGGATCTACGAGGAAAAAGTTTCTTGTAGCGTTTTCAAAAATACTGTATTTTCAAAATAAATACAAAAAGAAGAATATAAGGAGAAGGAAAATGATTGCTGTCAAAAAGGGAAAAACTAAAATTTCTCTGAAGCAGGGAGATATAACGAAAGAGAAGACAGATGCTATAGTAAATGCCGCAAACTCATCTTTAATGGGCGGAGGAGGAGTGGATGGCGCTATTCATCGGGCTGGTGGCCCTGCTATCTTGGAGGAATGTAAAAAAATTGTTTCAAGGATAGGCAGATGTCCTGTTGGTGAGGCAGTGATAACAGGCGGAGGAAAGCTGAAGGCGAAATATGTTATTCATACTGTTGGGCCCATTTGGCATGGCGGGAATAGAGGAGAAAAAGAGTTGTTGGAGAAATGTTTTGAAAACTGCATTGACCTTGCCCTTAAAAATGGAATAAAAAGTATTGCTTTTCCTGCTATAAGCACAGGTGCATATAGATACCCCATCCACGAAGCGGCTGAAGTTTCCTTGGGCAAAGTCTTGTCTCTCGCAGAAAAGAATATTGACATAGATGAAATTAGATTTGTCCTTTTTAGTGATGTAGTTTTTAAAGTATTTTCTGATACTTTGAAGAAGGTAGCTCAGATTAAGGAATAAGAAGATGAATAGTACAGATTTATTACTATTGAGAATGAAGAGAGCGCTTAAACTCGACCAATCTCTTTTTAAAGAAGTGGAAGAAGATGAATCAGCAAACTCACAGGCCCTTGTTGTCCTTTTGATTACAGCCTTGTGTACTACGATTGGCATCTATCTCACAGGATTGACGAAAGAAGAGGGTGGAATGTATATTTTGTTGTTAGGGCTTGCTGTTTCTGTAATTGGGTGGATGCTCCTTCTTTTTATAATCTATATTCTTGGAAGCACTCTTTTTGGCACAAAAAGGACGGATGTCGTTTTTTTGTCACTCTTTAGGACAGTAACCTTTGCAGCTTCTCCCGGAGTTTTGCGTTTTTTTATTTTTCTCCCTGCATTGGGGCTATTACTTGACATTGCCGCGCAATTATGGTGCATAACAGGAATGATAATTGCATTGAGGAGCATTTTTGATTTTTCGACAGGACGAGCAACAGCATTGTGTATTGCTGGTTGGATTATTTATTCCGTTTTAATTTTTGGTTTTTTAAAACTTCTTGGAGTAAACATAGTCCTTCCTCCTAATAATTAAAAATATTCAATCTCTTGGCGTTGACAGAATGAGATTTTTTTTCAAAAAAAGATAGGAAGAATATTGATTTGAAAAGTAGTTGTTGAATTGGAATGAAGAATATGAAATCACCGCTTATAGTTTCACCTCTTGACAGCTATGATGATGTTGAAAAACTTGTCACAGCTGGCGCAGATGAATTTTATTGCGGCATTCTTACGAATGACTGGTACCATATTTACGCGCCTGCTTCCATTGATAGAAGGCCAAAAGGGCAAGCCCATTTTGAATCCTTCGACGAGCTTCAAAAGAGAGTGGAGAAGGCGCATAGTTTGGGCGCAAAGATCAACATTACCATAAATGAACATTATTATACACCGGAGCAATACGATTACATCGATGAATTCATCAAAAATGCGATTTCAATAAAAGCTGACTCTCTAATAATTTCTGACCCTGCACTGATTTTTTATATCAAGGAAAAAAAAATTCCTATAAAAGTACATTTGAGCACAGGTGGAGTCTGTTTGAATAGTGAAACAGCGAAGTTTTTTACAGAAGCAGGGGTTTCAAGGATCATTTTACCACGTCATCTCTCCCTCGATGAAATTGAAACGATATTGGATGTGGAAGGCGTTGAGTTTGAGACCTTTATATTTAATTCGAGATGTGTCAATGTAGATGGATTATGCACTTTCCAGCATGGCCTTTCGGGCGCCAAAGTGGAGCTTTATTATAAGAATGCCTGTATGCTTCCTTATGATATTCATGTGCTTACCCGTAAACCGACTGATGATGAGAAGAAAATTAATGCCGGGAAAAGGCAGAAGATATGGGAATATGTCCACATCGATGACTTCCCCTGCGGCGCCTGCGCCCTTTTTGAGTTTTCGGAGTTTGGCATCAAAGCAGTAAAGATTGTAGGAAGAGGAAATGACAGTGAAAGGAAACTCAAAGATGTGAAGTTTTTTTCTATGCTAAAATCCTTATTGAATGACGGCATAGATAAAGTTTCCTTTCGAGAGGAGACAAAAAGGCTGTATAAAGAATTTTATGATAGGAAATGCCGTTATCATATGTGTTATTATCCTGAGGCTATGAGTTAAAAATGGAGTTTGCTTTTTATATATCAAAAGAAGAGCTTCTTTCTTCACTCGATAATAATGCGACAAGAATCTACTATGGCTGTGAATTTTGCGAAAGATTGATACCAAATCTTTCAAGTGTTGAAAGAGTCCTTGAATTTTGCAGGGAGAGGAATCTTGCCTTTTCCTTTGTTACTCCATACTGTACAGACAAAGGACTATCAAAATTGAAAGAAATATTCACTGTACTTGAAAATCAGAAAAATAGTCCGTCTATTGAGGTGATTATAAATGATTGGGGAGTTGTAAGACTTTTGAAAAATGAATTTCCCTCATTGTCTCCTGTACTCGGACGCCTTATGACTAAGGTCAAAAGAGGACCTCGCCTTCTGCCTATTTTGGGCTATATTCCAAAGAAGACGAGAGAATATTATTGTTCGACAAATCTTGATGTCGAAGCATATAAAAGAGTGCTCAAGGAATTCAATATTGAAAGGGTAGAACTTGACAATATTTATCAGGGATATTTTACAAAGTCGATTCCCCGCGATTTAAGGGTTTCACTCTATATGCCATTTTCTTTTGTTTCAACCACGAGGTTTTGTTTGACTGCAGGATGCGAAGATGAAGAAAACTTTGAAAGAGTTGGCATAATTGAATGTAAGAGAGAATGCGAAAATTATACATTTATTCTGCGAAGTAAAGGAATGCCTGTCCCGCTTATAAGAAAAGGAAATTCAATTTTTTCAAAAAATGCAACACCGCCCTATATATTAAACAACGGCTTGATTGACCGAGTTGTCCTCCAACCAGAGATTCCAAACTAAAATATTATTATTTCATTATTCTATTTGTTAACTTAATATTTTTATTTTAAACTATTATTACGATAAATATTACTTGTCTATTTAAAGT
>RFHX01000278.1 GCA_003695725.1 Candidatus Schekmanbacteria bacterium | reverse complement strand
CATTTATACTTATGCTTGCTATTGTTGCACCGGGAATTTCTTACATCAATGATAGAAAAAATGAATGGCACAACTCATCTGTTATAGTGCGCAATGTTGTGCAAACGATTAATAAAAGTACTTCTAATTTTTTGAAAGGTAAGAATCTATTTTTTATAAATATACCTGATAATGTTTTATCTCCAAATTCTTTTTTCCCATCATATATTTTTAGAAACGGATTAAAGGAAGCAATGGAGTTATTCGGGATGAATCAAGCGGCGTCGGTCAAGCTTTTGAAACTTAAAGGTGTAAAATGGCAGTGCGCTTATGAATTTGAAATAAGCATTGAAGACTTGAAAACTCTTCTTCCTGACAAGGAAAACATAGTTTTTATCTTTGATCCTATGAAAGGCACAATTGTCAGGATATCGAAATTATAGCTTTGGGGAAGTTATTACGATTTTTTTCTGATGCCTGTGTACGCCAATCCAGTGATTCCTAACAGTAGCATGCTTATTGTCGCAGGTTCAGGCACAGGCGAGGAAAGCGTGAAAGTATCGGCAACACCATCTCCGGCATTTTGAAAAGGTATAAGAAAATCGCCCTGAAGGCCTGAAAAGCTGAGTATTATACCGCCGGATGCGCCGTATCCGCCGAAAAGATTTTCAGCATCTGAATGGGTAACATCAAAGGTAAATTCAATGGGATCGCTTCCGCCCGTTGGGAAACCGACGCCCGTAAGGTTACCCGTGAGAAGGACTCCCGTAGTGTCCAATCCCAATGTTGGCACTTGTCCATTAATATTAATATATCCGCCCATAAATGTACCGTTAAAAAATTGAGCCATTAAATCAAACATTCCTCCCACAATGGGCTCTGCGGGGCCTACACCGTTATCGTCTAACTCGAGGGCAAATCCCTGAGCGGTAAAAATATCTCCGTCGAAATTAGTGTAGATGAAAGACGAGAATATGTCAGGTGTCTGCGGGGTGAGGTTTAAAGAAGTCGCTTCTGAATATGAGGCAAAGAGGAAAATTGCGCATATTAAGAATACTGACAGGGGTAGAAGTTGATTTAAAAAATTTTGTGAATTAAATATTTTTTTCTTCATAGTTATCACTCCTTTTTAATTAATTTTGCATTATTGTTTTTTTTTAAGAATTTGTGAGTATTTAATGAAAATTATGCAATATTTATGTCATTTTTCAAAGCAATATTTTGGCTAAGCCAACATATTGAAATAATGAATAATATTAAGGTTAACGCTTTTTTACAAATTAACGGTGAAAATAAAAAGTGTTTAATAATCCGACAGAAAATTGTTGTTTTTGATAAGTAATTGATTTGTGGAAAGATAATATGTTCAAAAAACCGACATTGATTGTTAGTCAATCAATTCTTGATTAATACTTACTAATACCAATCGACGACCTGCAGATTTTTTATTTGCTTAAATTCTTTAACTTTGTGACTGACCAATATCCCCCGGTTGGCTAAAGCAGTGCCGTCAATCACTATATCTATAAGGCCTATGGGAATGTCTTTTTTCTCTAAATTCATTCTTATTTCAGCAGAGCTTTTGGCCTCCTTTTCCATAAAATCGAGAATATTAACAATACGCATCAATTCTTTAAGCTGTTTTATTCTTTTTTTTAAGAGATACCGATTTCGCAATGTCCACTTCCAACTCGTATAAAACGATTGATGGAATTCCTATTTCTTTAGAAAATTTGCTCAACAAACCGTCTGCAACCTTGCCAATGCCTTTAGAATAATAAATTAATGTATTCGTATCGAGAATGTAGATCATAGCTTCTCTCTTTTTCTGTCTTTTCCGGCACTTCTTTTGATTTCTTCTGCAGTAGGTAAATCTTTCCAGGCGCCTGCAAGTTTTTTGACAGATTCAGGTCAATCATCGGATATTTTTTCCCTTGATTATTTTTGAAATCCATTTGCTCTGTGACATATTACTGTCCTTTGCCGCTTTGCGCATCTTCTCTTCGATGCTATCATCTAAATAAATAGTAACTTGCCACATAAAGTATCCTCCTCAAATATCATATATGTAAAATAATATGTATTAGGAATAAAGATCTCAACATAGTTTCGGGGACACTTTAGTTAATTATTATTACTTTTCTAAATTGCGATATTGCATGGTTGTATATGATTGGAATCGATGAACAATATCAGACAACGACAATGCAGATTAACATCATTTTTTATTCAAATAATTCCTCGTCCACTTATTGCTGTAGTAGATGCAGAGAGCTGTTATGATTAGGGTTGCCGCAATAATTACAACATTTATCCAATCAGGACCGCTGTCACCGTAGCCGAATAAAATATCTAAGAGAACTCTGAATAGAGATGAAAAAACAAACAAGCCCAAAAAGAGACCGGCAATGAATCCGACTATTGTCGAGTAGCTGAAATAAAGTTTTTTTACGGCATTTGATTTTTCTTTTTTGAATGAAGAATCAGGATCGTTATCTTTTTGACGGACATAGTTGAAAATTATTTGCGATAATATTGCGCAAACTGTTATTGTGATAATTTCAATCCACTTT
>RFHX01000277.1 GCA_003695725.1 Candidatus Schekmanbacteria bacterium | reverse complement strand
TCAACTGCAGAAATGAATATTACTAATTTCTTTTTATTGTTTTTCAAGGATTCTTTTATCTTTTTTGAATATCTTCCATGATTCGAAGATAAAATAATGACAGCTGGATTGTTGTCAGCCTTGATTGAATCTATGATGCTTTGAAGGTCGGAAAAAGCAATATTATATGCTGATAAAAAACTTCTATTTTTTATATATTGTGCAATTGAAGTATTATCTTCACAGAGAACTTTTATTTTTTTTTTATTCATTCCTGCCTTTTTAGTTGAGACCAAGGTTATAGAAAAATTTCCATACCTTCATATGCCGCATAGGTTTCTGGAAATTCCTTTTGTGCATCAGCTTGAATTTTATCAATCATTTCATCATCATGTTCTTGGTCATGGTGAAAAAGAATCAATTTTTTTATTTTAGCTGCTTTTGCAAGTTTCACTCCCTGCTGCCATGTCGAATGACCCCATCCCGTACGGGGGAAGCCTACTTCTCCAGAATATTCTTCTTCAGTATAGTTGGCGTCATAAATCAATACATCGCATCCTTTGGCAAGATTCAAGAGAGAGCGGTCTATGCAATTGAAATGCTCTGTGTCAGTGGCATAAACAAAACTCTTTCCATTATATTCAAAGCGGTATCCTATACAGCCGTTAGGATGGTTAAGCCGACCCATTTTTATAGTGATTTTTCCATCTTTAATTACATCGTTCTTTGTGATTTCGATAAATTTTATTTGTGCATCCATTTCGTCAAGACTAACAGGGAAATATGGAAACATTACCTGTCCTGAAAAAAGATGCTCAAAAGAATAGGAAAGCTTAGATTCACCATATAGAGTAATTTTGAACTTCTTATTATAAACAGGAAGAAAAAATGGGAATCCCTGAATATGGTCCCAATGGAAATGTGAAAACAGGAACTTTATATTGTACTCTTTTCTTTTCAAAAGTTCTTTCCCAAGCTCTCTCAATCCACTGCCGGCATCAAGGATATATGTGTTTTTACCGCATCTTACTTCAACACAGGGAGTATTCCCTCCATATTTAACCGTTGATTTTCCCGGCACAGCTATGCTACCTCTTGCCCCCCATATTTTTATTTTGAAAATATCTTTCATTGATAATCTCCTATTTGGAATTGACTTTGTACGAATGCATCTGTATTTAAAAATCATATATGAAGGTATTATATTTTTCAATTTCTTTTTGGAGGAAAATCAATGTCAAAGGTTTTAGTACTCTATCATTCTGTAAGCGGCAATACTGAAAGTATGGCAAAAGAGGTTGCAAAGGGTGTCGAAGAGGAAGGTATCGATGTTGACATTAAAAAGATTGCTGATTTTGATTTGGACTCAATAACTCAATATGAAGGATTTATTGTGGGCTCGCCAAATTATTTTGGTTCAATGGCGGCTGAAATTAAAAGTTTTTTTGATAAATCAGTAAAATTTTTTAAAAAGCTTGAATGGAAAGTTGGTGCCGCCTTTACTTCTACAGGGATGCAGGGTGGAGGTGGAGAAATGGTGCTTTTGGATATTTTAAAAGCTATGATGATTCATGGATTCATTGTCAAGGGTGAGCCATCAGCAGGACACTTTGGACCTGTTGCAATTGGCAAACCTGATGAAAAGATATTAAAGGAATGCAGACTGCTTGGCACTAAAACTGCTCAACTCATTAAAAAATTGAAAAAGTGAATGAGAAAAACAAAGAAGGGAAATTGCCTGACAAAATTCTTGCTTTCGATTCTTCAACTCGAAGAGGAAGCCTTGCACTTTTTATACCTTCAACTGATGAAGTAATTGAACACTATACCGATATCAATAAAGTGCACTCCGAGAGATTAATGCCTTCTTTGAGATTTGTACTAGACCAATATGGACTTTCTCTCAGTGAAATTGATATGATTGCAGTAGCAGTTGGGCCAGGGTCTTTTACGGGATTGCGAATTGCCCTTGCCACTGCCAAAGGGTTGAGCATTTCAAAAGGAATTCCCGTAAAGGGCATTTCAACACTTGAAGCTTTGGCATATAATGGATTCTATAAGGATTTCTTAATTTGTCCAATTGTAGATGCTGGAAGATCAAAAATTTATTTTGCCCTATATGGGAAAAAATCCGACAAAAATTTAATTGAAATAATAAAACCTTCTTGCGGAACAATTGATGACATAGTGCGGCTCTTGGAAAGGAGAAAAAACATCTTTTTTACAGGTAATGGCATTTGTAAATATGAAAGGCATTTGAAAAGTAAGCTAAAGAGGAAAAATTTGCTCTTTGCTTCTGAGGATTTGCAACATATAAGCGCGATAAAAATAGCGAGATATGCCTATGAGAGAATCAGAAAAGGCGAAAAGTATGATAATGTGTCTACTTTGCTTCCGCTATATCTAAAACCTTCAGACGCCGAAGAAAAAGTATCAGCCGATAGAAGAGTATGAAAATCGTAATCAGTAAAATGTCGATTCAAGATGTGCCTTTCGTCGTTGAAATCGAGAACAAGTGTTTTAGCAGACCTTGGACTGAAGAGATGTTTCTTTTTGAGCTTAAACGAAGCAGAGTATCAAAAATGTATTGTGCTAGGTTAGACCCAAAAAAAAATATCCTTTGCGGTTATGTATGTTTTTGGTTGTTTCCCGGAGAAGCCCAGATAACGAACATAGCAGTTGATCCATTGTATCGAAGAAAAGGGATTGGAAGAAAACTTCTTAAGCACGCAATCAAAAGAATATCCCAAAAAAACATAAATGAAATATTTTTGGAAGTAAGAGTATCGAATGCACCAGCTTTATGTCTTTATGAGAGCGAAGGGTTTGTCAAAATAGGCAGAAGGAAAAGATACTATTCAGACACAGGAGAGGATGCGTTTTTAATGAAAAAAACATTATAAATCAATTAGTTATGGATTATAAAAGTTCTTGATATTTGAAGCTTTCTTTGTTATTATTTAAGTATGAAAATTTCAACGAATTCTGCTTCAAATTCATTTAAATTAATCTGGAGGGCTTACCTTTATGATTGAAAGAGAGATGTTAATAAAGTCTTTGCAGGAAAAAAATGAAGAATTTAGAGAGCTTCAGAAAAAGCATATGGAATATGAAGAAGAGTTGAGAAAAATTGAAAGTAAGAAATATTTGACTCCAGAAGAGGAAATACATAAAAAGCAAATCAAAAAACTAAAACTCCTTG
>RFHX01000276.1 GCA_003695725.1 Candidatus Schekmanbacteria bacterium | reverse complement strand
TTAATCTTCCACTCTTGTGGCATTTCTTTATAGTTTTCATCATGACAATTTTCACATCTTGATATAGCGTCCGTTGAAGAAGAATCTTCCGTTGGCAAGTGACAATCATTGCATCTAACCTCCGATGCAGCCATCACATCAGGGACAATTTTGGGCAAGTCTTTTTGCTTTAAACCAAAATATAAAGTGGCTTCGTCAAAATGACATCTCTTGCAGTTTGCCTCATCATCACTATGATGACAAGCGGCACATTCCTCATAGCTTATTGTTGTCTCCTTATGCTTTTGCGATGAATGACAGTCTGTGCATTCTAATCCAAATTTTTTAAAATGTTTTTCATGAGGGAAATCATTCCCTTTATAGTCAAGGATAGAATCTTTTTTTATATAGTTGTGACAAAAGGTCGTGCAGTACGAAGTATTCATATTCATTAAATCATCCAATCTTCTGTCCTTATAACTTCCTTTCAAAAATTTGTCCTCAAAATCATTTATTCCTCTCAAAATTTTAACGGCATATTCAACATTATGAATTCCCTTTGCACGTTTCAAAAAATTTAAGTTGAAATCCATATCCTCATATGTCTTCTTATCTTCATCCTTCATTATTTTATATGGAAGCTTCTTAAACCTCTTTTCAGTGTATAGAAGCAGATTTTCAATATTTCTCTTCCATGAACGAAGCATTAAGTCATATCCTTTCTCATGGCAAGCAAGGCAGGATTTTTCATTTGCTTCAGCCATCGCTTCGCCAAGGATATGACGCCCCTTTATGAAATGAACTTCAGTATGGCATCCGTCACAGGAAACCTGAGCCGCAAACATACGACTTGGCGTACTTTCTACATTCTTTGCCATAACCCCCATATACATCTCCTTTTGGCCGCTATGAAGTTTTCTATGACAGCTGTCGCATTTTACCTCTAACGGTTTTGCCATCTGGACATTTCCATGTAATATCTTTTGATGACAATAAAAACAGTCAATCCCTTTTTCTGACACATGTTTATCATGAATAAATTTATGATCATCAAACTTTTCCATTCTTTCAGGATGACAGGAAAAACATCGTGTCTTATCAACTCTACCATCTCCCTTTACAACCTTTGTATGACACCTGTTGCATTCTATACCTGTTTTTATATATTCAGAAAGATTGACCGAATAACCGCCATGAGTGACCTCTCCGTCAGGTACACCATGGCAAGATGGACAACCTGTATATGCTTTATCTTCACTCATTCCTTTGAAATGGCAAAGGAAGCAGGTTTCCTTTGTTACATCTATATGATTTCCTTGGACAATTTGAGAATGACAGCTTGAACATCTAAGCATTTTTCCTCGAAGAAGCCTTCCCATATGCTTCGAATGGTCAAATTTTATCTTATTTTCAAATGCCACAACACTATTTACCATCCTGTCACTATGACATCCTGCCTGCATACAGCTCTCATTCTTTACATCGCCTATAGGACGGGGATTGTAATATCCCATAAAATATACAATGGAACTAAGGACTATCTTTGGGATACTGTAATCATGACACTGAAGACACCTTACTTTGTTATGAGAAGATTCTTTCCACCCTTCATAATAGGGCTCCATATAGTGACATCTCGTACAAAAAGATGGGTTTTGAAAATTTCTGTAAAAGAGAACAGATAGTAATAAGAAAATTAAAACTATAATGCCTGTTATAATAAATTTTTTCTTCATCTTTCCTCTGTCCTATTTTTTGTCTATTCATTTTTCTTTACTGCTTTATTTCTTTTCATCATAATCTTTTCATATTCAAGAGGATGCTCTTCAATCATATCTTCTTTTGATATTTTTCCATTCCACCACACCCAACTCATTGGGAAAACTCGAGGATTGAAATGAACATTGTAAAAATGCCAAATCAATATTGCAAGAGTGCATAACAATCCTTCATCGCTATGCGCTTCTTTACATATATCTACTATTACCTTCCCAAAGAGATTTATTGATTCAACCTCAAACCACATCAAAAAACCTGAGCCAATCATTATGATACAGCCCCAATATACTGCCCAATAATCGAATTTTTCAATGTAAGAGAATCTGCCAAATTTAGGCTTCTCATCTGTTTTCCCGAAAAAATACTTAATCATCTGAATCACATCAGTCACATCTTTCCAACGGGGCAAAAGCTCTATGAAATCGCTTCTGCCCTGACGAGTAAAAGGAGTATAGATTAGGCAGTGATAGAGAAACATACATACAAGGCCTGCAGCGCCTATTCTGTGTATCAAAGTTATCGTTTTCATTCCTCCCACAAGGTTGATAAAAAAAGCGGCAGGTGAAGTAAAATAGAATTTTTCGGGGATTCCTGTTAAAATAAGAACAATACAACTTGTAAAAAGAAGCATATGTTGAAGTCTGAAATTTAGTCCAAAACGAATAAAAAATTCTTCCTTTTCTTCTTCCGCAGGTTTTTCTTTTTTTTCTCTCTCTTTTTTTCTTTCCTCTTCTCTGATATAATCAAGAAGTACTTTATCCTTTATCTCCACATAATCCTCTAAGATTCGAGAAGCAATCTTTTCGAGCTCATCCTTTTTGAATCCATTGCCGTATTTTTCTCTCAATTCATTTAGAACCTGCTCTTTTATCGTTTCTTTAAGAGTAGTTAGCTCTTTGTTTTTCTCTGTGCTGAAACTGTCATCTCTTTTGTTATCATCCATATCTCAAGACTCCGTTTTTTTCAGTCTTTTTCTCAAATCCAAAATTATGTGAGCAACCAATGCAAGCATTACAGAAATGGTGAGATACTTGAATGATTGTGCCACATAATAAACAATACCTGATTCTTTTTTCTTGGGATTTATATGCATTTTCCCTTTTGCAAAATTTATATTGGCTCCCGGATGGCATTTACCGCATGTTTTTGGAATGTTGTCCTTATAGATTGTAGATTTTGGGTCGGATGAAGGCCTGATATTATGATATCCATGACAGCTTGCACAATTAGCCGCAGTTTTTATTCCAAATTCATTGGCTATGCCGTGAAAACTCTCTTCATATGTTTCTACCTGTTCAGTCGATACACCGTATTTCTCCATAATTTGCATTTTTTCATGACAGGCAGAACAAGTTTCCCTTATATGGCTTGCATAGACAGTAGATTTGGGATTATCATGAGATAAGATTTTATGTTCACCATGGCAATTTGTGCAAACAGGAACATCTGGATTCCCTTTTTGGTATGCTTCACCATGAACAGAATTAGTAAAATCGACATATTCCTGAAGATGGCATTTACCGCATGTTTTTGGGATATTTTTTCTTGAGACCTTTGAATTTTCATTATCAGGTTTATAGATATCGTGGCTACCGTGACAATCCTGACATATAGGTGCAGAAGAAACTCCTTTCAAAAGAGCCTGTCCATGGACACTTTGAAAATACTCACTATACTTTACTGTTTCCGGCGCCCCTGAAGGATTGCCAACAAAATGGCATCTTTCAGCACAATTTACCTTGTTGATCTCATTGCGATGTGGAATTGAAAGAACATCAGAATGACAATCTGTACAGGATTTTTCAGAATGTACCGATTTCCTCAATTCTTTGGCATCTACATATAGATTTAAAATTCTTCCAGTAGAAAGGGGATTTGAAAAACCTTTCTTCCCATGGCACACAAGACATTTGGTATCATCTGGCTGAGCATATACAGATAGCGAGAGAAAGATGAAAAAAATGAACAAAGATATAAACTTTAAAGAAAGTAAATCTTTTCTATTATTTTTCCTATTTTTCATATCTTTTCAATTCAAATTTGTTTTAATAATCTCTTCATATTCTAAATAATGTTCTTTTTTAAGTCTATCTTCACTTATCCTTCCTGTTAACCAAATCTTATCCATTGGAAATACCGATGGATTCAAATGAACATTATACTGGTGCCATAAAAAAAGCACTAAGAAGGCAAGCAAACCTTCTCGCCCATGCAATGTCAAAAGCACATCCATTGCCCATTTAGGTAAAATCATCATCGAGATATCTTTAAACCAGAGCGCCAAACCGCTTAAAATCATTATCATCATTCCTAAGACCACACCCCAATACTGGAATTTCTGTATAAAATTGAATTTCTTGAACTTTGGAAACTCCTTATTGTTAGACAGATAATAAGAAACGGCTTTAGCCAACTCCTTGAAATCGGAAAAGGAAGGAATAATTTTCAAGAATTCATTATGTGCATCTTTTGAAAATAAAATGTATAACAGATGCCACAAGCCATCAAAAATCAAAATTATTGCCGCAATACGGTGAATATAAGCCCTTCCTGTATAACCGCCACCAATGCTTATTATCATCTTTGCAACTTCGGTTGAATGCCAAAGCAAAGCAAAGCCCGACACTCCAAGCACTATAGACGATAGCATAAGCAGAATATGCTGAATTCGAAAAATTATATTAAACCTTGAAAAGCTTTTTTGATTTTCTTTAGTCATTGTCAGCTCTTCTTCTTAGAGAAATAGCTATAAAGCTCCATTGCCACATAAATCAAAAAGAAAGTTACAAGTATTCCTATAAACCAAACATAAAATTTCCTTATATAATACTTGCCCGGCGAAACATCTTTATCAGCAGTAATGTGAATCTTTACATTCTTAAATTTTTCTCCCGCATTGGGGTGGCACTTGCCGCATGTATGGGGCAAATTATCTTTATAAACTCTTGATTCAGGATTTGTTGAAGGAAGAATCTTATGCGCGCCATGACAGCTTGCGCAGTTTGCAGACTTTAATTCACCGTATTCTAAAAGAAGACCATGGAAACTATCCATATATGTTTTAAAACGTCCTGACGGTATACCGTAAGCAGACGAAATAGTTTCATTTTCGTGACATTTGGAACAAGTTGATGGAATATTTGCGGTAAATACAGATGACTTCTTATCTGTTGGAGGCAAGATTTCATGCTCTCCGTGACAATTTATACAGGAAGGGCTTTCAACTATTCCATTATTTAAGGCTGTCCAATGTATTCCTGCCTTATAATTTTCCATTATTGGTTTGTGACAGCGGCCACAAATAGTAACTATATCCTTTTTGAAGACAACATCATTTATATCTTTTATCTCTCGTATGCCGTGCCCTCCATGACAATCACTGCACACTGCCGCCACTAATAATCCCTTTTCTTCTATGGCTTTACCATGAACACTTTTTTCATAAGACTGAATAAATCTTATCGATGGAAGACCGTAATCATTTACGACATTTTCATCTTCATGGCATTTAATACATACTTTTATTTGATTGATAGGAGAAACCTGGCAGTCTGGATCACTTACACAGGAAATATAGTGAGTGCCATGACAATCTGAGCAGTAAGGCGGCGAATATTTATGTGATTTTTTTGACCATCCATGAACGCTTTTTCGATAGATTTCATATTCTTCTTCATGGCAGTCTTCACATCTTACTTCTTTCGCATTTTCCCCATGGTCAAGAGAGCTCCTTACCTCTCCAATCTCTGAATGACAATCTCTGCATAATAGATCTCCATGCACAGATGTTGTGTATCTTGAAAGGTCAATATAAAGTTTATCTCCTCGCTTGGATTTCAAGATACTTTTTTCGCTATGGCATTGTGTACACTTTATTTCTGCAGATGAATTCATTGAAATCAAGAAAACGAAAAATAATGACAAAATAATTGTAAAGTTCTTTTCATCTATTTTCATCATATTTCCTATCCTGTCTCTTGAATATGAATAAGCTCTTCCCTTTTCTCAAGTTCAATAGGATGTTCTTCCTTCATTTCATCGAGCGATATCTTTCCTGTTAACCAACACCAATTCATTGGATAGACTGAAGGATTTAGGACAACATAGTATATATGCCAAACAATGATAGCTAAAGTGGCAAGCCATGCTTCATAATAATGCACAAGTTCAGCAATATCTATTACAATCTTTGGGAAGAACAATAAAGTTTCCTCTTCAAACCATAGAATAAGTCCGGTTATTACCATCACGGCTGTGCCCCATATCAATGCCCAGTATTCGCTCTTTTCAATATAATTAAACCTGTCATACTTTGGTTTTTCATTTTTTAAACCTATCAGAAAAGCAAAGTTTGCAAGCATATCTTTCAAATCCTTATCGGATGGGAGCATACTTCTAAGCTCGAATCTTCCTCTTTCAGTGGCTGTAATGAAATAGATATGATAAAGAGCAGTCCCCATTAGAAAAACAGCTGCGATTCTATGAATCAATCCCCTCAAAGAAGCACCTCCTTCAATAATTCGGAATGGTAGTGTCCACCATGAATCAGGAAAAACAAGAGCAAAACCTGTAACAACAAGAAAAATGAAAGAGATGAGAAGGAAAAAATGCTGAATTCTTTCATTGAGATTAAGTCGTTCATAAAAGACTTCGCTCCTTTTTTCTGAATGAAGTTTTCCTTGAAAATGGAGCTTCATCTTTTGGATGAAGTCGAGAAAGTTGTGAATGAACATACCCGAAATAGTCACTATTATAAGAAAAATGTATATCCATTTTATATAGAAAAGTATTTTCTCAGAATCGTTTCCGCCACTCTGCGTCTTGGTGATATGAATTACTCCAGAAGCAAAATTTTCACTTGCCTTTGGGTGGCATTTCCCACAGGTTGTTGAAAGATTATTTTTATTGACATATGATTCAGGATTGCTTGATGGCAAAACCATATGGACGCCATGACAACTCCCACAGTCGGCAACTGTTGTTTCTCCTTGCCGTGCTGCCAATCCATGATAACTCTGCAAATAGCTTGACACCCTCTGCGGTGCAACCTGATATTCTTTGCTAAGCCGTACATCATCGTGGCAGCGGACACAGGAATCAAAGACAATCTTCCTTTCAGCATCAATGACAGAGTCAGAACCATTCTCGATACTTGTAATTGTGTGAATACCATGGCAGTCAGTGCAAACTGGTGAACGTGATATTCCTTTCTGCAAAGCCGCATAATGGATACTCTTTTTATATTTGATAAATATTCCGTAATGGCAGTTGCCGCAGGTTTGGGCAATACTATTCCTTGCAACTGTGGATTTGTAGTCAGCAGGATTCCTTATATTGTGGGCGCCATGGCAATCTGTGCATATTGCTGCAGCCAAGACACCTTTGCCAAAAGATTCACCATGAACGCTGTTTTCATATTGGACATAGACCTTTCTTGAATATACTCCTCCTGAAACCTCCACAAATTTCACGCTATTATGGCACTCTGCGCAAATAGAAGGTATTTTTACACGCATAGCACTTACTTTTTTCTCATCCTCTTTAATGATTAAATGATTACCATGGCAATCTGAACATTCCAAGGCATATGATTTGAATGCACTTTTCTTTTTTCCATGAACACTTTTTTGTAATAGCTCATACTCCCTTGTATGGCAGTTTCCGCATATCTGCCTTGAAGAAAGTTTACTTCTTGTGTGAGGGTCCTCAGAAAAAGAGATATCTGAATGGCAATCTACACAGTCAATGCCGCGATGGACATAATTCATATTCTTGTCCTTCTCAGGAATGTCATGGCATTCAATACATAAAATTTCATCTGCTGAAATAACAGAAAAAGGAGAAAAAAAGAAAAATAGCAAAAAAGATGACAATATAAGGATGCTTTCAAAATCAATTTTTCTCTTTTCAAAATCTGCAATTCTATTTTTATTTACTCTTCTCTTCATTCAGATTTTCTTTTTTTCTGTAAACTGGACAGTTTTCAAAATCTCCTGACAAACAAAAAGCAACAATTTCCTTTCTGCTCGGGAATTTAATTCCCTCTGTAAAACCAAGACATTTAAAAACTGTCTTTTTTTTAAAATAGATACATCTTTTATGAATCTCTTCTACCTTCATACATTTTTGATATGCATTTTTCATACCAATAGAG
>RFHX01000275.1 GCA_003695725.1 Candidatus Schekmanbacteria bacterium | reverse complement strand
CCATAGAAGAGAAGAGATTGAACGAATTGCTTCAATACTTTCTGACTGTAAAATCCTTCTTTGTTCAAGCGCTGGCGCTTTCATAATGCATTTATTCAGGAAAAAAGGAATCAAGATTCTATTCGCATACGGCAGAGTTGATGAAATTTTTAAAAATTTGCTGAGTTGAAAGGTCAAATTTGTTGTTTAATTATCAAAAAATGTTGTGATTTTTTGATTTTAGTTTCTTGAATATAGACTAATTAAATTAGTTATATAAGATACTGATTGATTCAGTTTTTTTTGCTTGACTTTTCAATTTCATAATGAAAAAAGTCAAGAGTCTTTCTGTTCATAAAGATTTAAAAAAATACGTTTTTTGCTAATAGAAATCTTGTTGAAAAAATTGTCATTATTGTCTTCAAAATGCGGAGGTGACTTATGAAAGCGTTGGTATGGCATGGCAAAGAAGATGTTAGAATCAGTGATGTTCCAGAGCCATCAGCTGGCAAAGGCGAAGTGAAAATAAGAGTTCAAGTCTGCGGAATCTGCGGTTCAGACCTTCATGAATATCGCTCGGGTCCTGTTATAATTCCAAGAAAACCCCACCCCTTAACCGGAAAGGAACCTCCCGTCATAATTGGACATGAGTTTTCCGGTGATGTAGTTGAAGTTGGAGAGGGTGTGAGTAGAATTGCAGTAGGCGATAGAGTGGCTGTAAATGCCTGTCTAGTTTGTAATGAATGTTATTGGTGCAGAAAAGGAGCGTATAACCTTTGTGCAAAACTTGGAAGCATTGGATTTGCTCATGATGGAGCCTTTGCAGAATATGTTTCGGTGCCTGAATATACCTGTTTCAAGATTCCTGAATCTGTATCTTATGAACAGGGCTCTTTTGTTGAACCTGTTGCAGTTGCTGTGCATGCTGTAAAGAGAAGCAGAATAAAACCGGGTGAAACTGTTGCTGTAGTTGGCGCAGGTCCTATAGGGCTACTTGTTATGCAGTCTGCTTTCGCAAGCGGCGCCGGCAAAGTTTATGTAGTTGAGCCGATGCCTTCGAGGCGCGAGCTTGCCAAAAAACTTGGAGCAACCGAGGTTTTCGATCCAACTCAAGGTGACCCGGGAAAGATGATTCATCCTCTGACAGACGGCCTGCGGGCGGACATAGTTTTTGAATGTGTAGGGAAACCCGCCTCATTAGAGACAGCTCTTAAAATGTCAGGCAAAGGAGCTCGCATTGTCATTGCAGGAATTTTTACACAACCTGTTGAGTTCCCTTTTATTAGGATGCAGGCGCATGAAAAGGAATTGATTGGAAGTTCTGCCTATCCTGATGAATTTCCTGCTGCAATAAACTTTCTTGCTGACGGCAGGGTCAAGGTTGATTCATTGATTAATTCAAGAATAACGCTTGATGAAATAATAGAAAAGGGTTTTAAAGAGCTTATAGAAAATCCTGAAAAACATATAAAGATTGTTGTCACTCCTTAATAATTTAAATAAAAAATCGGGGGGTTCATATGGCAAAGAAAACCACAAAAAAAGCTCAAAAAGTCAAAATAGCACCTTGTTGTCCAATTCCGCCGTATCCGGGCGAAAGAGAAAAAGGAAAGGAAAGTCTTGTCAAAGTTGCAGCTATTCAGATGGAACCGGAGATTGCAAACAGAGAAAAGAATGTAAATGAATCATTGAGACTTATAAAAGAAGCAGTGAAAAAAGGAGTAAAATTGGCTATTCTTCCTGAACTTTGTAATACCGGCTACATTTATAATTCGAGGCAGGAAGCATTTGCCTGTGCTGAACCAGTGCCAGATGGACCAACATCAAAAGCATGGATGAAAGCGGCAAAGGATGGCGACATCTATATCTGCGCAGGAATTACAGAAAGAGAAGAAAACCGCCTCTATAATACTGTTGCAGTTTTTGGGCCTGAAGGATTTCTTGGAAGATATAGAAAAACTCATTTGTGGAATGAAGAAAAGATGTGGTTTACTCCCGGTGATGTAGGATATCCCGTATTTGAACTTCCCTTTGGCAAGATTGGATGCAGAATCTGTTATGATGGATGGTTTCCTGAAATAACAAGGATTTATATGGCTCAGGGAGTTGATATTGTATGCGACTCTACTAATTGGGTCATTGTGCCGGGCATCCAAACTCCAGAAAAACCGGCAGCGGCTTATACGGCGCAAGCTCTTTCTTTGATGAGCAGTATGTATACAATCTGCGCTGACAGAATAGGAGTTGAGCGAGGATGCACCTATCTTGGCAACAGTTGTATTATCGATCCTGCTGGAAATTTTGTTGCAGGACCAGCATCATTTGATAAGCCCGAAGTTGTTGTTGCTGAAATCAATGTGATGGCAGCTCGCTATAAACATTGGTCTGAATTCAACAATCCTTTGACGGATAGAAGAACAGACCTCTATGATAATCTTTTGGGTTATAGGCCCCCGGAAAAAAAGTAATTTTTTAATATAAGGAGGCAGGTATGGGTGAAAATCAAGCAGTTGACCTTCCGGTCAAATATATGAAGGAAACAGGCAGAGAAAATTTTGAAGAGTTCTGCCTTGATGCAACAAGGGCAATCTTTGCTCATGTCTATTACACATGGAAGACACTAAAAGCCGCAATGGATCCCATAGAGGCATTAGATTTGTATTGGAAGGTATGGGAAGGGCTTGCCGTTGTTTCTTTTGAAAGCGCAAAACAAGCTCTCGGAATCAAAGAGGTGAACGATATTCCAACTTTAGGAAGAATCTTTCAGTACAGTTTCCTTGCTTATCCCTGTTTATATAATCTTGAGGAAAATACAGAAGATTCTCATGTGGGTATAATAGACTTTTGTCCAAATCCAATGTATGGTCCAAAAGATAACCATATGGATCGGCTTGACTATTACAGGCAGGAAGCGGAACTTTCAAGAAGATATATCTGGAAACTGGTTGAGCTTGCAGGTATGAAGGATAAAGTTGAAGCTGATCAGGATTTGTTTATGTGTAGAGATGGCTCAACAGACCATTGCAGAATTTTTATAAAGAAAAAATAAAGGCAGGGAGGAATAAGCAATGACAAGATATTTTGAACCAGACAATATACCAGAGGGAGAAGAACCTCTGTTTGCGGCACTTAAAAGAATCAATCGTTCAATAGAAGATCAGGCAAGGGCAAATTTCAATAGCTTTATAGCAGTTGACTATTTCCTTTACAATGGAATGGAGAAAGGAGTAGGTAAAGAAAAAGCCCAACAACTTCACAGACAGCTTTGGGAGAAATATCCTCCAATTTGGGTTAAGACAGCCAAAAATTCATTGAATATAGGTGCGGCTGACAATCCTCAGGATGTTGCAAAGATCATAGAATTTTGCCAGAAGACGAGATTTTGCAACTTCAATATTTCAAAAGCTGATGATAGTACGATAGAAGGTGAAATTACAATCTGTCCCTTTGTCGAAGTAACGCAGCAGACTTTCAATATACCTAAAGAAGATCCCTATTTTGAATCACTTGAAAAGGCGACGGAAGCTTTCATTCAAGGGATAATTGACCAGACACCTTTGAAGGGGAAAATGACTGTTAAACTTGAATCTGCAATGTGCAGAGGTGGAAGCACTTGTAAGGTTATTTGTAAATAAGTAGTTCTCTGTTGATGATGAAAAAGTGAACATTAATGTAGAAGGAGTTATCAATTATGGATTTCAAGCTTACAGAAGAACAACAAATGTTAAAGGATATGTGTCGTAGTTTTGCTGAGAAGGAGATTATGCCAAATGCAGAGCATTGGTATAAAACAGGAGAGTTCCCTACTGAAGTTTTCAAAAAGATGGCAGAGCTTGACTTGATGGGTTTGTTGATCCCTGAAGAATATGGCGGATCAAATGTGGGAACAGTGGCTTATGTTGCCGCAATGGAAGAGATTGCAAGGGGTGACCAATCAGTTGCTACCACTTGGAATGCCCATATAACGATCGGCAGTGTTCCTTTTCTTTATTTTGGAACGGAAGAACAGAAAGAAAAATTTCTAAAACCGCTTGCAAAAGGTGAATGCATAGGTGCATTTGGCCTCACAGAGGCAAATGCCGGTTCCGATGCGAGAGGGATTGCGACAAAAGCAGAGTTGAAAGGTGATGAATGGGTGATAAACGGTACAAAGTGTTTTATCACAAATGTTGGAACACCTCTCAGCTATGGAGTGGTTATCCTTGCTATTACAGGAATAGATGAGAAGGGAAGAAAAGAGTTCAGTGCAATAATCGTTCCAAAAGATACGCCGGGATTTACCATTGGGAAAAGGTATGAAAAGATTGGTTGGCATTCAGTTGATACGAGAGAGCTTATTTTTGAAGATGCTCGAGTCCCGAAAGAAAATGTTCTTGGACAAGTCGGGCAAGGGCTTAAGCACTTTATGGAAGTTCTTGATGTAGGAAGAATAAGTATTGCCGCACTATCTTTGGGGTGTGCGCAGAGAGCTTACGAGCTTGCTCTTCAACACGCACAGGAAAGGGTTCAGTTTGGCAAACCAATATGCAAAAATCAGGCGATCCAATTCAAGCTTGCTGATATGGCAATGGAGATCGAATGCGCAAGACTCCTCACATATAAGGCGGCATGGTTGAGAGACAACAATCAACCCTATGCAAAAGAAGCCGCAATGGCAAAAACATATGCCTCTGAAGTTGCAGTGAGAGTGACAGAACAGGCAGTGCAGATTCACGGCGGATATGGTTATACCGAAGAATATGCAGTATCGAGATTTTACAGAGATGCGAAGATATTGACAATCGGCGAAGGTACCAATGAGATTCAAAGAATGATTATTGCCCGTATTATAGGATGCTAAAGTTTTGGCTCTTTTTGATAATAAAGAAAAACTATTTGTAAACCTAACAAAATTAAAGAGAGGCGAGAAATCATGGCATGGGAATATTTTATTGTAGAGGTTGAAGATGAAATTGCCCTTGTAACCATAAACCGTCCAAAAGTTTTAAATGCAGTTGATTTCAATGTAATTAAAGAAGCAGGCAAGGTATTCAATGAACTTGAAGAGCGCAATGATGTGAGAGCAATCATATTGACAGGCGCCGGCGATAAAGCATTCATTGCAGGCGGAGACATAGGGGCGATGAATTCGTTGACGATGGAAGAAGCTCACCGCTTCGTTGCCACAGGGCAGAGGGTAATTTATGATATCGAACGTTCGAGCAAGATTACAATTGCCGCAATAAACGGATTTGCCCTTGGCGGAGGCACGGAAATTGCATTGGGATTTGATTTGAGAGTTGCTTCTGAAAATGCGAAGCTCGGACTTCCGGAAGTTACTGTAGGATTGATTGCCGGATGGGGAGGCACTCAACGCCTATCTCGAATTATAGGCAAAGGGCGCGCAAAATACTACATTTTAACAGGAGAGATGATAAGCGCGCAGGAAGCAGAAAGAATCGGGCTTGTAAACTTGGTGGTGCCAAAGGAAGAATTGATTCCAACCTGTAAGAAGTTGGCAAAAAAGATAATGGCAAACAGTCCTATTGCAGTTCTTCAATCAAAAAAATCAATCAACGAAGGTCTCAATATGTCACTTGACCAAGGGTTAAAATATGAAGCCGATGCTTGGTTGGTAAATTATGCCACTGAAGACAGAAATGAAGGTTTGAGCGCTTTTCTCGAAAAACGCAAACCGAATTTTAAGGGAAAGTAAAAAGGAAGGAGATTGAGAGATGTCGAAACTTGATAAAGAGAGTAAGATTTCCCTTCTAAAGACTATGCTTACGATTAGAAAGTTTGAGGAAAAGGTTTCTGAAAATTTTGCGGCAGGCCAAATACCGGGTTTTATTCATTTGAGCATTGGACAGGAAGCGGTTTCAGCAGGAGCATGTTTCAATTTGCGGAAAGAAGATTATATTTCAACGACTCATCGCGGACATGGGCAGTGTATTGCAAAAGGAGTTGAGATTAGGCCCTTGATGGCTGAAATATTTGGCAAATCGACAGGTTATTGTAAAGGCAGAGGCGGATCGATGCATATAGCATCTCTTGATTATGGTATGCTTGGTGCCAATGGGATAGTGGCAGGAGGCATACCTATGGCAGTAGGAGCCGCCTTCAGCGCAAAATATAGAAAGACGGATCAGGTAGTAGCTTCTTTTTTTGGCGATGGAGCAACAGGTGAAGGAGCGTTTTACGAATCAATGAATATTGCATCCATTCTTAAACTTCCAATTATTTTCGTCTGTGAAAACAACAAATGGGCGGAATTTTCTCCTCAGCAAGTGCATATGGATATAGAGAATGTTGCCCAAAGGGCAAAAGCCTTTGGCAATGTAGCGGCAGAGACTATTGATGGAAATGATGTTGAGCTCGTAGTCGATGCAATGGAGAGAGCAATTGAGCGGGCGAGAAGCGGCAACGGACCTACTCTTCTTGAGTGCATTACAACAAGGTTTCATGGCCATTACGAGGGTGATCCACAAAAATATAGACCTAAGGAGGATATAGAAGGAGTTCGCTCAAAAGACCCTATTGTTCGATATAAGACAAAATTGAAAGAGGAAGGTGTGCTTGACGATGCAGGAGCTGAAGCTCTTGAAAAAGAGGTTGAAGGAATAATTGAAGACGCACTGCAGTTTGCAAAAGAAAGCCCTGAACCGGACAGCAAAGAATTGCTGAACGATGTATATGTTAACTGAGGACAAAAAAGAAAAGAGGAGTTAACAATGGCTGAAACAAGATATATACGAGCGGTCAACGATGCCCTCAGAGAGGAAATGGAAAGAGATGGTTCGGTTTTTGTAGCGGGAGAAGATGTCGCTTTAGCAGGCGGTTCTTTCAGCGCTACAAGAGGATTGCTTGATAAATTCGGTGCTGACCGCGTTGTCGATACCCCTATTGCTGAAACAGGCATCATAGGATTGGCAATTGGCGCTGCTCTCACAGGACTTCGTCCTGTCGTTGAGATAATGTTTATGGATTTTATAACTTGCGCAATGGACCAAGTAGTAAATCAGGCGGCAAAAATAAGGTATATGTTTGGTGGCAAGCCCAAACTTCCTCTTGTTATCAGAACACAGTGCGGCGCAGGACTTAATGCAGGACCGCAGCATTCTCAGTGTTTGGAAGCATGGTTTGCTCATGTGCCGGGACTAAAAGTAGTAATGCCAAGTACAGTAACAGATGTTAAAGGACTTCTAAAAGCTTCAATTAGAGATGATAATCCTATCCTATTTATTGAAAATAAGACACTTTATGGTCTGAAGGGAGAAGTGCCTGATGAAGATTTTACTCTTCCCATAGGAAAAGGAGACATCAAGAAGGAAGGTGGTGATGTTACAGTTATTGCTACTTCAAGAATGGTGCATCAGGCATTGAAAGCTGCCTCAAAATTATCAGAAGAAGGAATTGATATTGAGGTTATTGACCCTCGGACAATATCGCCTCTCGATAAGAGTTTGATCCTCGATTCTGTTAAAAAAACGGGGCGTGCGGTTGTTGCTTTTGAGGAAGTAAAATTTGCAGGATTTGGAGCAGAAGTATCTGCGATGATTGCTGAAGAAGCATTTTCAGACTTAAAGGCGCCGGTACAGAGAATTGGCGCTCCTTTCTGTCCTGTACCTTTTAGCAAACCATTGGAAAAGGCATATTTGCCGGGTGAAGAAGAAATAGTGGAAGCAGTCAAGAAAGTGGTTAAATGAATTGAATCCAAAATAGAAATTAATTAAGGAGGAAACTTTTAAATGGCAGTTGAACTTGTTATGCCCAAATTAGGACTGACTATGGAAGTCGGTTCTGTTGTAAGATGGCTGAAAAATGAAGGTGATAGAGTTGAAAAATCAGAAGTGATCTTGATAGTAGAAACTGAAAAGGTAGAATATGAGGTTGAATCTCCTGCTACAGGAATTCTTAAAAAGATAATTGGACAACCTGAAGTTGAGTATCCGGTAGGAGAAGTGCTTGCTATAATCGAAGAAGAATAAGAAGAAAATACGAGGTTTTTTATATGGATCCAAAAGAACTTGAAGAATTATCCCTTAAACAATCAGAGAAGATTTTAAAAGCTATCAAGGAAGGAGACAGAGAGAAGGCGATAAAGGAATGTGAATCTCTGCCAAAAGAATTTATCCTTGTTCATAAAGGACTGGCGAGAGTCGTAGAATATATTCTTCAATATAATGAAAAGGTGTTTAGAGAAGAACAGCAGAAGATTTCAGAAAAGATAACAGAGAAGGTAAAAGCAGGTGATTATGATGGGCTTGAAGAATTATTCGAAGAAAGGGAAAAACAACATCGTATTGTCCATGACCTCTATATTGAAATAATGGCAGCATCTTTTAGTTATATGGGGGAAGTATATGGCGATGAACGCCTTGAAGGAATTCTTCGCTATACAGGAGAAATGCAGAAGAAGGGATTTGAGGCATGGGAGAATATGGAAGTTGAGGATTTCGTGAGGATGACAGCCCATCTTCTCAAAACTCATATGGGAAAGATGAAGGTGATTGAAGATGACGAGAAATTTACTTTCATTCACGATCCTTGTGGAAGCGGAGGAAGATTGCTTCGCGAAGGCGCTTATGACCCACCGAAAAATTATTACAGAGTAAAAGATCCAAAACCAATAGGGTATAATAGGCCAAATTTTCCTGCTTATTGTTCACATTGTATGGTATGGAATAATATTCAATGCATAGAATGGTTTGGACATCCCCAGTGGATTCATGAACCGCCTGAAAAACCGGAAGATCCCTGTATTTTCCACATTTACAAAGATCCCTCGAAGATTCCCGCAGAGTATTACGAAAAATTCGGAAAGAGAAAATAAAAAAGTTACCAAGGGGAGACTCCTTTTTTCGGGAGAGCTCTCATTTCTTACCTTTTTCGGACTCATCTTCTTAAAATTGGTTGATATATTATTTTTGATATGAATAATAATTTTATTAAAAAATATAGATTGCACGGTTCGTTGGAGGAGATAGTGCTTTGTCTAAACAATTTATTGTAAATTCAACTAATTATGAGACTCGCCTCGCTGTTCTTGAAGAAGGTAATGTTGTCGAAATTTACATTGAAAGAAAAAAAGAACGCGGATATGTGGGAAATATTTACAAAGGAAGAGTTACGAAAGTACTTCCGGGTATGCAGGCGGCATTTTTAGATATAGGAACAGAAAAAGCTGGATTTCTGTATGTTGATGATATTTGTGACGATGCAGAGGCATATAGAGAGTTTCTTGAAACAGAAGAATCTGTATTCAATAATAATGTTGAGGAAAGTGAGCTCGTAGAAATTGAAACAGAGCCTCAGTTTCTAAAAGAAAGAAAGAAAAGGTCTAATGTTCAGATTGAAGACCTATTGAAGGATGGCCAAGAACTTCTTGTTCAAGTAGCACGTGACCCAATAGGAACAAAGGGACCTCGTTTGACATCATACATCTCCCTGCCGGGCAGATATTTAGTGCTTATGCCTACAGTCAAACATATTGGTGTTTCAAGAAAAATAGAAGACCGCTATGAAAGGATGCGCCTGAAAACTATCGTCGAAGATTTGAATAAATCTAATTATGGTTATATCGTAAGAACAGTAAGCGAAGGGAAAGATGAAGAAGAATTCATTTCAGATATGGATTTTCTTACAAAACTTTGGAAATCTATTTCTGAAAAAGCAGAAAAAAGACATTCCCCGGGCTTAATTCATTCTGATTTGGATTTAATACTTCGCTCTATTAGAGATATGCTTACAATGGATGTCGAGCGGGTTTTAATTGATTCAAAAAAGGATTATGAAAGATGTTTAAAATTTGTTCGTGAGTTTCTTCCACATTATGAAGATCGCATCCATCATTATGAATCAAATGAACCAATTTTTGATGCATTTGGAATTGAAGTTGAAATTGATAAGGCACTTGGGAAAAAAGTTTGGCTCAAATCAGGCGGTTATATAGTGATTGACGAAACAGAGGCACTTGTTTCTATTGATGTTAATACAGGTCGATATGTAGGCAAAAAAAATCTTCAAGATACTATTTTAAAAACAAATCTTGAAGCGGTCAAAGAGATAGCATATCAGATACGCCTGCGAAATATAGGCGGAATTATAATAATTGATTTTATCGATATGCAAAAGGAAGAAAATAGGGAAAAAGTTTACAAAGCTCTTGAATATGAAGTCAGTAAAGACAGAATAAAGACAAATATCTTGAAAATTTCTGAACTTGGCTTGATTCAAATGACACGCAAAAGAGTTAGAGAATCCCTTTCAAAGATTCTGTGTCAACCATGTGAATACTGTGAAGGGAGGGGAATGGTAAAATCTGTGGATACAGTTTTTTTTGACATTTTAAGAAAGATAACAAGAGAACTTTCCAGAGTACCACACAAGAAAATTATGATTAGTGTTCATCCGAGCATAGCTGATAAATTTTATGAAGAAGAAAATCATATCATAGAAGACCTTGAAAAAACTTACCACAAGAAGTTGGTTATTAAGACTGATTTTGATTGTCATTTGGAAGAGTACGACATTATGACAATGTAAGAGGGGTCAAGTCTGCTTTTGGCTTTTCTGATGTTTTTTCTTAATTTTTTCAAATAGTTAAATAATGACATTATCCATTTTTTATTTTTTTTTATCATTTTACAACGGTGTTTATTGTGTAATTTTTGCTCTTCTTATAATTACTCGTAAAAGTTGACAATAGCATTTGGTGATGCTTTGGTAAAAACCCAATTGTTGTATTGCACTTCATTCTTCGTATCTGCGACATATAAGCAAATATAATGCATTCCTCATTGCCTGCACGTTTTGCGTCCATCTCTTTTTCATGTGCCGTCAATTTGATTTAATAGAAAAACTACTGCTTCCCCAAAGGCTTTCTATCGTGGCGAGCTTCGACTTTGCAACGCTCACATCTTTTTAAAAAGGATTGGCAAAATAACCTCAATGCCTATGCTCTTGAGACATAGTTTTTGAGAGGCAACTTCAGACTTATATATTCAAAGAGACGCTATTTATCTTGTATTATCTTTTCTTTCCTTCAGCCAGTGCTTTCAATTTTTCTGCATTTATTATTTTTACTTTCTTCCCCTTGAAATCAATAATTCCCTTTTCTTTCATTTTCTTGAAAGTGCGGTACAATGTCTCATTTACTGTACCTAATTTTCGTGCAAGTTGAACTTTACTGATTCCGATTTCAAAAACAACATTATCTTTTGCCTCAATAGATTTATTCTTTTTTATTTCATCGAGCAAAAATCCTGCAAGGCGCGACGAGACCTCCTTCAGCGAAAGCTCTTCGATCATTCTGTTAAACTGTATAAGGTATCGCGAAAGCGATGCAAGCATCTTAAGAGATAGCTCAGGTGTGTTTTTCAAAATAGATAAAAATTGGTCTTTTGGTATCGAGATGAGCATAGAATCTTCAATTGCTTCGGCATAAGCAGGATAGTTTCCTCCTGAAAAAAGCGCCGCTTCTCCAAAACTTTCCCCTTTTTCAATGATATGAAGAATCTGCTCCT
The DNA here is from genome assembly GCA_003695725.1 of Candidatus Schekmanbacteria bacterium. Lineage (NCBI taxonomy): Bacteria > Candidatus Schekmaniibacteriota > Candidatus Schekmanbacteria bacterium. The sequence continues at coordinate 2,966 of RFHX01000275.1, read as the reverse complement.
TGCCGTCATTTGAAAGCTTGTAAATCTTTACCTGCCCTGAAAGAATAATATAAAAGCTTTCTGCTTCATCTCCATCCTCAAATATAATTTCATTCTTACGAAAAATTTTTTTTCTTGCAATTGAGATAACTTTTTTCATTGCATCCTCATCAAGGTCTTCAAAGAGAGGTATTTTTTTTAACAGAGCTTTTTCTTCATCTTTCATTGCAATAGTGTGCCTTTCATTGGTTTTTTAATGGAGCATAACCGTGCCGCATTATATTTTCACAAAGAGTTTTGGGAATCATAAACTGCAATAAATAATCAGGACCTCCTGCTTTTGAACCCATTCCCGAAAGTTTATAGCCGCCAAATGGCTGTCTGCCAACAACTGCTCCTGTTATTCTTCTGTTGATATAGATATTTCCTGCTTCAAGTTCATTTTTCACTTTTTCTATGTTTGCCGGACTTCTTGATATTATCCCTCCTGTAAGAGCAAAATCACAGTCATTAGCAAGCTCAATAGCCGATTTTATATCTTTCACTCTAAAAACTGCAAGCACAGGCCCGAATATTTCTTCTTTTGCAATCAAGGAAGAATTATCCATACATTCGAAAATAACAGGTCCAATGAAATAACCATTATCAGGCAGTTTATCCTCAGGTGTTTCATAGAGAAGTTTTGCATCACTCTTTCCTTTTTCTATATAAAATTTTACTTTGCTATAGGCATCTTCATCAATAAGCGGTCCGATAAAAGTCGATGGAGATTCTGCAGGGCCAATTTTTAAACTCTTCGTGCTTTCTATTAATCTTCCGGTAAACTCATTATAAATTCCATCGAGCACAATCAATCTTGAACAAGCAGAACATTTTTGACCCTGATATCCAAAAGCAGATTCAATTGCAGATTTAATTGCTACATCTATATCTGCGTCATTATCGATGATAAGTGCATTTTTTCCTCCCATTTCGGCGATAACCTTTTTAACTTTTTTCTGATTTCTTTTCGTGTTGGCGCATAATTTGTTAATTCTCAATCCGACTTCCTTTGAACCTGTAAAGGCAACAATGTCTATTTTGGGATGTTTTACAAGATATTCCCCTATTTCTTCACCAAGCCCTGGAAGGAAATTAACGATTCCTTCGGGAATTCCTGATTTTTCCAAGAGTTCGTAGAATTTATAAGCAATAACTGAAGTTTGTTCTGCCGGCTTCATTATCACTGCATTCCCTGTTACCAATGCCGCAGATGTCATTCCTGTCAAAATGGCAAGAGGAAAGTTCCACGGCGAGATGACGACGGCTATCCCTCGTGGAATGTATGAGTATTCATTTATTTCACCCGGAATTGGATCAAGGATTTGTTTTTTATCTAATCTTTGCATCTCAGATGCGTAATATTCAAGATAATCAATTGCTTCACATACATCTGCATCAGCTTCCTTCATCGGTTTGCCGCCTTCCAGCACTTCTAAAGCCGCTAATTTAAACCTTTGTTTTCTCATTAGCTCTGCAGTTTTCAATATAAATTCACATCTCTTTTCAGCAGAAATGGACTTCCACTTTTTTTGAGATTTTAACGCCCATTCTATCGCTTTTCTTCCATCCTTTCTTTCTGCCCGTGAAACATAACCGATAATTTCATCAGGATTTGAAGGGTTGACCGATTCAAGAGAAGATATTTTTTTTATCTTTTTGCCTCCAATAACGAGTGGATATTCTTTACCCAAATCTTTTTTTATCGAAGCAATGGCGTCCAGCATTTTTTTGCGGATATCTGGAAAGGAAAAATCAGCAAGCGGCTCAATTTGAAATTTTTTGGTTGATGATTGTAATTTGCCATTATCCGCTTCTTTTTTTTCGACGAGTTTATGCGGGCTTGCAAGAAGCGTATCTACAGGTTCATCAAAGAAAAAACTTTTCATTAAAAAAGAGTTATTGGAAGTATTTTCAAGTATTCGCCTTACGAGGTATCCCATTCCCGGAATAAGTTTTCCAAAAGGCGTATAAACTCGAACTTTAAATCCCATATCAACCAAGGCTTTCTTAATGGGATTTCCCATTCCATAAAGAAGCTGAAATTCAAAATTCGTCTTTGGAATGTGGAAGTATTCAGCTAATGCAAGAGCTGAAGCAATACTTCGAATATTATGGGTTGCAAAAGCTGGTTTTATCTTGTCATTGTGTTGGAGAATTTTTGCAGAAAGTATTTCAAAATTGGCGTCTGTTTCTTCCTTTTTGGTAAAGACAGGGCATTGCCATCTATTTTTTTGGGAGTTTATAACCTCGTAATCCCAATACGCACCTTTAACTAAACGAATATGCAATTTTTGGTTGGATTTACTTTCCCATTTCAATAGTTCTTCAAGTTGATGCTGTGAATCCTTGAGGTATGCCTGCACAACAGTGCCGAAGCTCTCGATTGATTCAGATATTCTTTCTTGAAACAGATTTTTAACAATTTCGACGATCAAATTTCTGTAATGAAAGTTTTCCATATCTATAGTTAATTCCCCTCCATATATCTCAGCTTTCTGAATTATTGGCATAATTCTTCCAATCACTGCTTCAACTGAATCTTCGAATGCAAGAGGGTCAAATTGAGAATATAGAGACGATACCTTCAATGAAAGATTGATTTTCTTTTTTTCCTTAGAGTCTTTGGAAAAATTTGAGGTAGAAAATTCCTCAATCAATTTTAGATAAGTTTGCACATATTCTTCAGCTTGTCTTTCACTAGTAGTTTCTTCACCTAAAACATCGATGGTAAATTCCATTCCCTCTTTTTCAAGCAATTTAATAGATGATAGCAGCTCTTCAATATTTTCTCCTGCTATAAATTTTCTAGCCATCTTTTCTATTGAAAGCCGAGTTAATGAGGAAATTATACCTGCTGTTAGAAGTCCTCCGTAAGAAACAGCAGATGCTGCCCATAGATGTATTGGTATTCTTTTGTTCTTGAGAGGAAAATACTCTTTGATATG
>RFHX01000274.1 GCA_003695725.1 Candidatus Schekmanbacteria bacterium | reverse complement strand
GTAGGTATTAGTCCTGTCAATATAATATTAAAACTGATACTTTCAGTAAAAAAAGAAAAACCTCCAAAGAATATAAAAGTTGTATGGAACGGAGAAGGAGAATGGAAGATAACACTTGACGTTTTTAGAGACTTAGGAATTGGTTTTGCAGGTGCTCTTGCTGGTATCTATTTGCTTCTTGTAATAGAAACATCATCCTTTATTATGCCCTTGATAATAATGATATCGATCCCTTTTACATTAATAGGAATTTTGCCCGGATTTTTTATTTTAAACCTTATAGCAAACAAGCCCGTAAGTGGATATGATAATCCAGTATTTTTCTCTGCTACCGCTATGATAGGAATGATTGCCCTTTCCGGAATTGTGGTAAGAAATGCGATCATTCTAATAGATTTCATTAGAAACAGTATTAAGGAAGGCAAAGAACTTCGTATTGCTCTTTTGGAATCAGGTGCTGTAAGATTTCGTCCCATTCTTCTTACTGCAGGAACTTCACTTCTTGGGAATGTTGTTATAACACTTGATCCAATATTCAGTGGATTAGCTTGGTCAATAATCTTTGGTATATTTGCATCCACTATTTTTACTATGCTTTTCATACCCATAGTGTTCAATCTCATTTATGGGGAAAAAAGCGTTAAGACAGAAAAATAGCATCATTCATTTTCAACTCCTTTTGATTGACAAGGAAAAACAATCACGCTATATAAATATTAAGTTGATGCGGGCGTAATTCAGCGGTAGAATGCAAGCTTCCCAAGCTTGACGTCGTGGGTTCGACTCCCATCGCCCGCTTTTTTTATCTTAAAATATATTTATCTATCTCTTCCGAATCGGCAGGTTTTGTTTGTAGGAATGTTTCTTTATCCTCCGAGTGCTTTTTCGCAGATAAAGTTATTCCGTCCCCGTTTCCCTTGCAATAATAAGCAATCAATCGCGCGGCGAGTTCGATATTCTTTTGAGAGGAATTTGTTCGCAATATAGCCGAAGGACCTTGTACATTGACAGGCTCAAAGCAGATATCTTCGTCTTTTAGCATATTCTTTAATCCATTATTTTCAGCCTCATTTCTTCCAATAACCAGTTTTGTTTCTTTATCAATACGAAGATGGCGGCCTACTTTCAATAGATTTATATCTCCCATAGACACTTCCCTTTGATTATCAAAAAGGTCTTTCAAGCGTCTTGCAAATGAAGCATCAGTCAAAAGGCAGCCACCTGCAGGGCAAGGATAATCGTTAATTCCATATTCTTCCGCCAGCGCCATCTGTTTCTTTCTTGACCGTCCAGTGATTGCCGGAAGCTTGTCCCTGTCGATCCATCCTTCTTTTTCGGCAATCGTTTCAGGAAAATATCTTGCGCTCAAGGGTCTCAAAACCAATCCTTTCAATCCACTTTCTCTGTCTATTATGTTGATAGTATCCCTTCGCTGAGACATTGGCCGCTGTCCAAGGACTTCACCCGTTATGATGAACTTAGCTCCTATCTCTTTCATATATTCACCTGCAATCTTGTGCATAAAAATCCTGCAATCAATACAGGGGTTCATATTCTTGCCGTAACCGAATTTAGGATTTCTAATTACTTCAATATATTCCTTCCCTACATATACGGTTTTCAATTTAACTCCAAATTCATCACACACTCTTTTCGCTTCACTGATACATCCCCTTTTTTTTGATGTACAGCGGCAAAAAGGAGATATGAAATTGATTGCATACACTTCAATCCCCTGCTCTTGGACAACTTTCACTGCTAATGTGCTGTCAAGGCCTCCTGAGAGCAACGCAAGAGCTTTTATCTTTTCAGATTTCATATCACAGCCCTTTCTCAAGCTCTTCAATTATTCTCTTTGATTCTTCTCTCGCCCATCTATCTGCATCCAACACATCTCCAATAGATGCCACCTCTCTGCTCTTATGCTTATTCATAGTATTTTCTATGACAACAGGTATATTATTAAATGACAATTTTTCTTCAAGAAAAGAATGAACAGCAACTTCATTTGCCGCATTCAACACTGCCGGCATTGTGCCTGCAATCTTTCCAGCTTCAAGGGCAAGCGCCAAACAAGGAAATTTCTTCAAATCAGGTTCATAAAATGTAAGCTCTCCCTTCGCTGGTAGATTGAGCGAAGGGTATTCATTTGGCAAACGCTCAGGATAGGCAAGAGCCAGCGATATAGGGATTCTCATATCAGGTATTCCAAGCTGACCCACAACGCTGCCGTCAATATATTCAACCATAGAATGAATAATACTTTCAGGATGAACTACAACTGAGATTTTCTCTATTTCAATGTCAAATAACCATTTCGCCTCAATCGCTTCAAGTCCTTTATTCATCATAGTTGCAGAATCAACTGTAATCTTCTTCCCCATTTTCCAATTGGGATGCTTCAAGGCATCTTCAGGTTTTATGGTCTGCATCTCTTCCTCGGTGTAATTGAGAAATGGTCCACCTGAAGCAGTAATAATAATTCGTCTAATATCTTCTCTCCGATGTCCTTCCAAAGATTGGAAGATAGCGCTGTGCTCACTATCTATAGGAAGAATGCGTATCCCTTTTTTTACGGCTTCCTCAGTTATGATTTTACCCCCAACGACCAAGGATTCCTTATTTGCTAATGCGATATTTTTCCCGCTTTTTATTGCCTCAAAGGTCGGAATCAACCCTGCCGCTCCAATCATTGAAGAAACTACAAGGTCAACCTCCTCATTTGTGGCTATTCGATTCAATCCCTCGATGCCACTATAAACTTTAATTGACGAATCTATTTCTGCAGACATTTTCTTTGAGGCATTTTCATTAAAGAGAGCAACCTCCTTAGGATTGAATGCTTCAATTTGCTTTTTCAATAGTTCAGTATTGGTATTAGAAGCAAGCCCTATGATTTCAAACCTTTCGGGAAACTTTGATATTACATCGAGACAGTTTTGTCCTATTGATCCGGTAGAACCCAGAATCGATATCTTTTTCTTCTTCATCTCATCACTATTAAAACGATTTTAGACTAAATATCAAAGAAGACCCGCTTTCTCTGCCTTCAAGAGAACACGTTTTGCGTTATCCACATGAAGCTGTTCAACGAGTTCCCCATCTACTTCAATAGCGCCCTTGCCTTCGGCTTTTGCTTTTTCATAGGCGTCGATAATCTTTTTGGCAAAAGCAATTTCCTCCTCTGTGGGGCTGAAAAGCTTATTCACAGGAGCAATCTGGCCGGGATGAATTACTGATTTGCCATCATAGCCCATATTAACCACAAACTGTGTATGCTTCACAAGCCCCTCTTCATCCCTAACATTAAAGTAAGGAGAATCTATAGCGTCAATCCCCGCACAGCGCGCCGCAATCAATATTCTATTTAAAGGATAAATTGCTTCAAGACGCTCCTGAGTAATCCTTCCTCTTGTCTCTTTGGTATAATCTGCCGCTCCAAATAACAATGCTTTCATCCTTTTTGAAGAAGAAGCGATTTCATCAATATTAGCTATCCCCTGAGGGGTTTCAATCATAGCCATTAAATTTATACTTCCTACCTCAACTGTTGTTGATTTTTCAACCTCCTCCACAATTCTTTCAACCTTTCTTACATCTTCAGCGCAATTTACCTTTGGGATAATTATACCATCCGGTTTTGAAGGGACAATTGTTCTAATATCCTCTTCTCCAAATGGTGTTTCGAGGGAATTAATTCTTACATTCTTTTCCTTCTCTCCAAAGTCAACTTTCAAAAGCATCTCTGCCACTAAGGACCTTGCGTTTTCCTTTTCTGTAATTGCAACAGCGTCTTCAAGGTCTATTATTAGCGAATCTACTTCAAGCGTTGTTGATTTATTGATCATTTTTTCACTTGAACCGGGAACATAAAGCATTGTTCTTCTTAATCTTTCCACTTCTATCTCCTCCATAAGTATTAATTTTGAACTTTAATCCTGCTTCTTATATACTTTGATCAATTTTTTTTCAAACCATAAAGGAAGTCTTTTTTCTATGAATGTTTGACTTAACATCTGTAATCAAGATAATATCTTTTAAGTTTTTTTGATTAGATTTCTATTAATAAAAGATTTAAAGGGGTTGATATTAAATGCTTGATATCAAAAGAATTCGTGAGGAAAAGGAAAAGGTAATAAATGCTTTGGCTTCACGACACGGTTCATTTCCAATCGAGGAATTGATTGAGCAAGATGAAGAAAGAAGAAGGACTATTCAGGAAGTAGAAGAGCTCAAAGCAAAACGCAATAAGGCATCTGATGAAATAGCCAGAAGAAAAAAGAAGAAAGAAGATGTCTCTGAACTTATCAAGGAGATGAAACGAGTTTCAGAACAAATCAAGGATCTTGATAAAAGACTTAATGGAATAAATAACCATATCACACAATTACTCCAAGAAATTCCGAATATTCCTCATCCCGATGTTCCTGAAGGAAAAGACGACAGCAATAATGTGGAGGTGCGCAGATGGGGTGAGATTCGAGATTTTTCTTTTACCCCCAAAGATCATGTTGAAATTGGAACAGCTTTGGGAATACTTGATTTTGAAAGAGGGGCAAAGATAAGCGGTACAAGGTTTGCAATATTTAAAGATGATGGGGCAAAGTTGGAGCGTGCTCTTATCAATTTTATGCTCGATATCCATACAAAAGAAAGCGGTTACAGCGAAATCTTTCCTCCATTTCTTGTAAATGCACAAAGTATGACCGGCACTGGACAACTCCCAAAATTTGAGGAAGATCTTTTCAAAACGAATGATGAGCTTTATCTAATACCAACAGCAGAAGTGCCTGTTACAAACCTTCATAGTGGGGAAATATTGGATGAATCGGCACTGCCTATAAAATACACGGCTTATACTGCCTGCTTCAGGCGTGAAGCTGGCACTTATGGAAAGGAAACACGGGGGCTCATTCGTCAACACCAGTTCGACAAAGTAGAGCTTGTAAAATTTTCACTTCCTGAAAATTCATATGATGAACTTGAATCTCTTACTAATGATGCTGAAAAAATTCTTCAAAAATTAGGGCTTCCTTATAGAGTCGTAATTCTCTGCACAGGAGATCTTGGTTTTTCTTCAGCAAAAACCTATGACATAGAGGTATGGATTCCTTCAAGAAACAAATATGTCGAGATTTCTTCCTGTTCCAACTTTGAGGATTTCCAAGCGAGACGAGCAAATATCAGGTTTAAGAGAAAAAACTCAAAGAAAACCGAGTTCGTCCATACATTGAATGGCTCAGGATTGGCTGTGGGGCGAACTTTTGTCGCTTTGCTTGAAAACTATCAGCAGGAGGACGGCTCTGTATTGATACCTGAAGCATTAATACCATATATGAATGGCATCGAGAAGATTTCTCCATAACAATTGGAAGAATAAAGATTGAAAAAGATCATCAAAAATATTGAAAAAAATCTTTTTTGCATTTATATATAAGCTTCAAATTATGACGGAGGAGTGGCCGAGTGGTCGAAGGCGGCGGTCTTGAAAACCGCTGTACCGCAAGGTACCGTGGGTTCGAATCCTACCTCCTCCGTTTTTTTAATTTCATTATTCACTCCTTTATGTTATCACTTCGTTGAATAGATTTACATTTATATAATAGTGTTTTCAAAATGATTAAAGTTATAATGCTTGTTCTTGGCGGAGGCGCAGGCGCTGTGGCAAGATATTCTCTTGCAGGCTTCATCTCGAGAATTTATCCGGGGCTTTTTCCTGCTGGCACGATGGTTGTCAATCTTGCAGGCTCTTTTTTAATAGGGCTTCTTTGGGGATTCTCAGAAATATTCAATATTTCTCCCAATACGCGCACATTCATTTTTATTGGATTTCTTGGAAGCTTCACTACATTTTCCACTTTTGCTCTTGAAAGCGTCAACCTTATAAGGGACAATGAAAAGTGGTTAGCACTAATCAATATATTCTTAAGCAATGCCGCAGCCATAATATTGGTTTTTCTTGGCTTTTTCATTGCAAAAGCAATAGGAGGTAACTGATGAAACTTCCTGAAGACGGAGTCTTATTGAGGATTTTTATTGGGGAAGCAGACACATATAAAGGGAAACCTCTTTATGAAGCCATACTTCTCAAAGCCAAGGAATTGGGATTGGCAGGAGTAACAGTGCTCAAAGGAATAATGGGATTTGGCGCTCATTCGAGGATCCATGCTGCAAAGGTACTGCGGCTCTCTGAAGACTTGCCAATAGTAATCGAAATTGTCGACCATGAGGAGAAAATAGCTGAAATCCAACCCTTCTTAGATGAAGTGGTGCAGGAAGGATTGATCACAAAGGAAAAGGTAAAGGTAATCAAATACCGCTCAAGACATAAATAGATTCACAGTGCTATAAAAAAGGGATAGGAAGAAAGCATATCTGCTTTACTCTGTCATAACAAGAGAAGTTTTCAGAAAGGACAAGGATTTTATCAACTTTATATTTTTTCCTGAAACTAAAAACTGATTTTCCAGCTTTAGCAAAATTCAATAATGATTTGACTTCTATTGCAGCATAAG
>RFHX01000273.1 GCA_003695725.1 Candidatus Schekmanbacteria bacterium | reverse complement strand
TGAACAAAAATAATTCTTTATATAAAAAAAATATATAGACGATTAATTATCTTATAAAAACAAAAAGATATATTATTATTGTTAATGTAATAGTTTAAGAAAAATATTAATTTGTTCTATAATTGATTAAAGGTTTTTAAGGAAAGTGGCGACAATATATGGTATAAATGCAGCTTGAAGGGGGAGGTAGTATGCATACAGAAAAATCGGATAAAAAATCCGAAGCCGCATTTACACTCGTTGAAATACTTGTCGCAATTGTCATTCTTTCTGTGGGTTTACTTTCCATTGCAGGTTTAGTGACTACTGTCATACGAGGAAACGCTCAAAGCAAACGATTAACAACTGCAATATCCCTTGCACAGACAAAGATTGAGGAATTGAAAAATAAATCTTATGATGACAGCGACCTTGAGGACAGCAATCCTGCCAATAATAATGACCTTACGAGTACTACTTCAGTTGACCACAGTGAGACTGATATTGATGGAGAGGGTAATCCGGGAGGGATTTATACTAGAATATGGAATATTGCAGATGATTCTCCATCGGCAAATATGAAAACGATTACAGTTATCATCAAATGGAATGATTCTGGAAAAGAGAGGAAAACATCTTTTACTACTGTGATTTCCCAATAGCGAAATTTATGAGAAAATCAATGAATAAATTGAAAGACAGAAAGGGTTTTACCTTAGTTGAATTGATGGTATCGGTAGTCCTTGCATCGATATTGATGATTACTTTTTACACGCTTCTAAATAATCAGCAAAAAACCTATAACAGCCAAGACCTTATAGTCGAAATGCAGCAGAATGCGCGGACAATGATGGATATGCTTACAAGAGAATTTCGCTCGATTGGCTACGGCATCCCCACTGTTGACAATCCATCAGAAATAGCCGTGATTTCAAATGCTACTGAAAATTCCATTACCTTTTTAGTTGACTTGAACAATGCAAAAGCATCTCTTACAGCAGATTATACAGCAGGACAAACTTCTCTTTCTGTTGATACAGTGGCAGATACCTCGGCGGATAATTATTATGGCAATTTTCAGAGTGGTGATACAATTTACATAACAGACGGAAATAAGTGGGAATCAACAACTGTAACTTCAAGTTCTGAAGGGACATTAAATATCAATGCGATGACTAATGATTTTTCACAAGGTTCTGTGCTTCATATAATCAATACCGTAACATATTCTCTAAATCCATCTGACCATAAACATTCAACTGACGCCGCCACGATTAAGGTAACTCGCTCAGTAGATGGGGCAACTGCACAGACTGTTGTAGATGATATTGACTACCTGGAATTTAAATATTATGATGAAAATGGAAATCAAATTAGCAGCGCATCGCCCTATAAAAACATCAATTTGTCACTTGATGAGAGAAAGAGTATCAGAAAGATAAAAGTTCTAATCGTAGCTCGGACATCGAGGGAAGATCCTTACTATTCAAGCTCAGGAACTTACAACTGTGGAGATACATACAACGACGGTTATCATAGGATGACTCTTGAATCTGAAATAAAATTGAGAAATGTGGGATTGGATTGATTTGATTATGAAGAAATTGAGAAAAAATAGAGATGGATTTGTTTTAGCTCTTGCAATGTTTTTGCTTGCTATATTGACAGTTTTAGGAGTTGGTGCACTTTTCATAACTTCAACTGAATTAAAAATATCAGGCAATCTTCGCACTGCTACAGATGCCTTATATGTTGCTGAAGGAGGTATGGAGGTTACGGAAGGTAATTTGAAATCAAGCGCTGTCAGCAATTTTGCCGGCACAAGCGCCACAACCAAGAATACTCAAATTTATGTCGTTGGCGATTCACCAAAAAACACGATTACCAACTTTTTGAATTGGGTTGATTCTTCTTGGTATATAGATGCTGCAAAAACTACACCCCTTTCTGAAGCAAATGCTGAAAACGCAACAACTCTTTATAAGACCATAATTATTGGGTCGGAATATGCGGACATAACACTGCCTAGGCCCCAATGGTTATGGGTAAATCCCACTGTAATCGCATTTAGGAATGTGCGGTCAACATTCTCTGGCACCAATGCAAAAAAAGTAGAAGCTGATATTGAAATAAAATTTGAAAATAATCTTTTGTCTTTTCAAACTTTTAAAGACCCTTCCGATGGTACCAGCGATATAGACAATATTGCAAATAACAATGTAATCATTGGAGGTGTTGGAAATGATTTAGGTATAGATGCTGCACTCAACAAAATTACGGGTATATGCACAAACGATAACACTACAAAAGCGATTATCATTTACAAGGATGGAGATAATAATTTAGCCACTTCGGATTGGCAGATAGTTGGTGAACCTGAAATAAACACAACCAATAAGACATTTTGTTTGAGCAACACTCGAGGGTGGCGCTACAAGGTTTATGCAGGTGGAAGCGGAGAAGAACCAGAATGTGTGTTGAGTGGAGGAAATTATGTGCCAGATACATCAGGCGCTCCAGCCCTGTCGATCAGTAATGGCGAAATTTATAAAGTTGTGCTTGTAGATGTAAACTCGCTTTCGAGAAGCGCTGGGAATCCATCTGGCTCATCAGCAGGACTTTGGGTTTCAAACAGTTATGACAAATGGTAGAATCTTTTAAAAAGGAGAATAAAAAATGTTAAAGAAACTTATTGTTGCAATATTGGTAATTGTGGCTTTCACTGGTGTGCTTATGTTTTCAACTGTTTCCACAAGAGCTGATTCAAATACCAATTCAGAAATGAATGTAAATGCGCCACAAGGACAAGGGAATAATGTTCAGCCAAATTCAACAATAAAAAACTGGCATGAAGTCAACTAATGATGTATTATAAATTGAAAAAGACAGGAGGATGAAATGTCAAAAATAAAGAAATTTTTTACAATTCTATTAGCGGCAGGTATTATGACTACAGTATTCAGCTTCTCAGTAATTGCAACTGACAACAGTAATTCGAATGCAAATGTCAATGGAGGTGGTGGAGGAGATACTGTCCCATTTACTCCATCAACGACAATAAAAAACTGGCACGAAGTTAAATAGTTTTTGTTTAATTTCAACATCGTTTATGTAGTTTGCTATTTGACTTATCCTTCTTTTGCTCATTAAGAAGATGATTTTTTCCAAAAGTTCAACTTCATTGAGATATTTTTCTATTCTTGTCTTTTTTTTTATTTTCATATCCTTTGGATGCAATCGTATTCCAAATAAAGATTTGGAAAAAATCGAAGAAACGATAAATTCCTCCAATTATTCCCTTGCTTTAAACCTTCTTTCAAATCTCGAAAAGAGATATAATGGAAACGCTCTGCTTCATTACCTGAAAGGATATTGTTATTTGAAAATAGGCAATGACAAAAAAGCTTTAGATGAATTGAAGAGGACTTTTGAAATCAGAAAAAATTATTCAGTAATGATTGGCGATGTTGATATGGCTAATTTTCTGGCAGGAAACAGCAATTCATCGGATTCGTCCTTCTTCAAAGGTGCAATTCGTGAGTTAGATACGATTATAAGAAAAAATGAAGGCACAGAAATTGAAGAAAGAATTCGCTACCATAAAGCGCTTATTTATCTTCTCAAAGATGAGTATGAAAAATCTATTTTGGAACTCAACAAAATCGTCAAGAATAATATAAAATCAGATTATGATGCTAAAGCTCTCTTGAAGATTGGAGTGATAACGACTGAAAATCTGCAGAATGAAAAGGAGGGATTGAAAATTATTAGAGACGCCATATCTGCTTTCCCTAATAACAAGGACAATTTGGCTGAAGGTTTGCTTTGGATTGCTGAATATAAAATCAAAAGAGTTGAAATGCTGAGCAATAGGATAAAGTCCTTGGAAGAATTTATTGACTCTTGGCAGGGTATCAAGGGCTTCCAAGAAGATATAAAAGAAGCAGTCGTTCAAATAGGAGATGATAACAAAAAGAAAACGAAATACACTGCGGAAGCGGAGAAAGATTTAAATGAAGTAATCCAAAAATTTCCGGGGACCAATTACTCCCGCCGGGCAGAAGAGCTATTGGCAAAGTTGAACGAACTTAATGGTAAAAAGGTTTAATTGTGGGTTATGATATAAAGAAGTCAAACATAGCTTCTTTTCTTCTTTTCATTACAACACTTCTTTTTCTTATCTTTCTTCTTATTCGAATTCAATATTCCTATCCCGGTATTATTGGATACGACGGCTACTATCATATCAAGATGGCAAAAGTAATGTATGATAATGGTATTTTTTTTCTTTTTTCCTCGCTGATATATATACCCTTTGGCAAAAATTTCGTTGACCATCATTTTTTGTATCATATTCTTTTGATTCCTTTCTCATTATTATTTGGTCTTATGGAAGGGGCAAAGATTTCAGCTATTTTCTTCGATTTTCTCTTTCTGATAGTCTTGGCATCAATATTGAAAAAACTTTCTGTAAAGAATATTCCTATATGGCTACTTGTGTTTTTTTCTCTTTCATCGACATTTCTATTCCGCTTTTCACTTCCTCGCGCAACAGTCCCTTCCTGCCTTATTCTCTTGTTATGCTGGTATTTAATGCTAAAGGAGAAGAACTTGCTTCTATTTATTTTTTCTGCAGTATTTCCAAATTTTTATGGTGGTTTTTCTTCGATATTTCTTCCTCTTACAGCTGTATCTTTGACATATGTGATAAAAGAGAAGAGACTTCCTTATAAAGGATTGGTTTCGACAATTTCCGGCGTATTGTTCGGTCTAATCATAAGTCCTTTTTTTCCGGATAATGTTAAATTTATCTATTTTCAAACGACATCTGCAGGTATTACAAGGTCAATCAGAGGCGGCAACGAATGGATGTCCTTTTCACCGGAGGAATTTTTCACGATTCAATTTCCCTTTATTGCTGTTTTTCTTGTCTCACTCTATATCTCCGCTGTAAGTGAAAAAAAAATGGCGAAGGATTCCCTTTCTCTCTTTTTTATATCGATCCCTCTAATTATTTTTGCATATAAGTGGAGACGTTTCATTGAATTGGCAGTTCCCTTTGTATTGCTTTTTTCTGCCACAATAATCAGGGATTATGGAAACGAATATTTGTCGAAGATAAAAGAGAATAGTAGGTCTTTTTTAAGATACAGCACCCCTTTTTTCTTTTTCTTTTTCCTTCTTCTTGCTTTCACAACTTCACAGAAAGCATCTAAAGAAGTCTCTTCTGATACGAGAAATCCATATAGATATAGAAATGCAGCAAAGTGGCTTTATGAAAATGCAATTGGAATGCCTGTATATCTGACAGATTGGGATGATTATCCGGAGCTTTTTTTCTATAATTCAAAAAATCGATATTTAATAGGTCTTGACCCTGCATTTCTATATATTTATGATAAAAGAATGTATAAGATATGGATTGAAATTAATTCCGGGAGATACAAAGGTGATTTGAAAAGAGCATTTACAGAAATATTCAAGACGCC
>RFHX01000272.1 GCA_003695725.1 Candidatus Schekmanbacteria bacterium | reverse complement strand
ATGCAATAAGATGTTGATATTTAAAGTTAAATATTCGATATTTTTATGTAAATTCTTTGGATTTGGCTTTTTTATATCTCATAGGCTTAAACAGATATACCGAAACAATCTTTCCAATGAAATTTTTTATTTTATTTTGATAATTGAATCAACAGTATGAAAGAGAAACTGAAGATATATATTACAGGTATTAATGGAATACCTGCAAGACATGGCGGCTTTGAAACCTGTGTTGATAATGTAGCAATAAGGCATGCTGAAAAAGGGCTCGATGTAGTTGTCTATTGTCGAAGGAGAAATATTAAATTGAAAGATAAATATTATAAAGGGGTAAGGTTGGTCAAACTGCCATCATTAGGTCATAAAAGCCTTGAAACATTGAGCCATACTTTTCTTTCGGTTATACATATGTTTTTCAGAAGAAAAGATATAGTCCATATATACGGTGTTGGGAATGCAATTTTTATTTTGTTCTTGAAATTGATTGGAACGAAAGTAGTTGTTTCAGCTGATTCTTTCGATTGGGAAAGGGATAAGTGGGGAAAATTTGCAAAATGGTTCCTTTTCAATTCTGCTAAGCTTGCTACAAAGATTTCGGACGCAATTATAGTAGATTCCAAATCTGTTCAAAAATATTATAGGGAAAAATTTAATGTAGAAACTGTTTATATACCCTATGGGGCAGATATTGGAAGAAAAGCTGATAAAAAAGTCTTAGAAAAATATGGTCTCAAAGAAAATGACTACATTTTATTCGTTGGAAGACTTATTCCTGAAAAAGGAGTGCATAATCTCATAGAAGCTTTTGTAAAGCTGAAAACATCCAAAAAATTGGCAATCATTGGTGGTGATTGGTTTACAACTGATTATATAAAGCTTTTAAAAGAGAAAGCCAAAAATTCAAATGTAAGTTTTCTTGGTTTTGTGTACGGAGATGAATGCAGAGCTATTTATTCAGGTGCATATTTATATGTCCAACCATCACTTGTTGATGGCACTTCACCAGCACTTTTAACAGCTATGGGTACAGGCAATTGTGTGCTTGTCAATTCGATTCCGGAAAACCTTGAAACTATTGGCAATGCAGGATTAAGTTACGAAAAAAATGATGTTGATTCATTAAGAAATAAATTGAGTGAACTTTTAGAAAATGAGGAATTAGTGAAGGAATATAGAAGAAAGTCTTTGGAAAGAATTAGAAAAGTATATAGCTGGGATAGAGTAGCTGATTCGATTATTGAAGTCTATAAAGATACACTTTCAGGCAAAAAGATTCGAACAGATGTTTATGAAAAGGGATAAAAGCAAGGAAATATGTTCCCCCAACTAAAAGATCGTCTATTGAGAAAAGCCACAATTATCGCTGCTCGAAACAGAAGGATAAGAAATTTTATTGAAAAAAAGCGAATATCCCTCGATTTTCCCTCAAATCTTTTTATTGAACCAACAAACCGTTGCAACCTACGATGCAAAATGTGTCCCCAAAATGATGAAGATTTTATGGAAAGAGGGTTTATGGATTTTCAAACTTTTAGAAAGGTTATCGATGAAAGTGTCAATTATGGGAAAAGAACTGCGATTTTTTTCCATAAAGATGGAGAACCGCTTCTTCATGAAGGTCTTTTTGAGATGATAGAATATGCTGTTTCAAAGAAAGCTGCATACAGGACACATTTAAGCACTAATGCCCATCTTCTTTCAGAAGATAAGATAAAAAGACTTATACTGTCAGGATTAGACAGTGTCATAGTAAATATTGATGCAAATTATGAAGAGACATATAGAGCGATAAAAGGAAGAGGAGGCTTAAGCAAAGTTGAGAGCAATGTTAAAGAGATGATTAAGTTCAGAAATAGCATTGGGAAAATCAATCCTGCCATTAGAGTAAAGATTATTCCTGTCGATGAAAATAGAAACGAAATAGAAGATTTCAAAAACAAATGGAAGCATATTGCAGATGAAGTCGTAATAAGCAAAGAATTCTCATGGCCCGGAAGAAAAGGCAAGAATGGAAAAAAAAATGAATTCTTGCGCTATCGTTATCCTTGCATAAGTTTATGGCTTTCAATGACGATTAATTGGGACGGCACTGTTTCAGTTTGCTGTATAGATTATTATCATAAAGGAATTATTGGCAATGTTAAAGATGATACAATTGAGAGGATATGGAAGGGGAAGCTTTTACAGGAGATAAGAAAAAAACATATCAATGGCAATTTTTCCGAAATAGAAGTATGCCGAAACTGTCAAGGATTATGGATTCGTGATACTGTTGGAAAGAATTCAGAAAAATGGCTTATAAGAAAAATGAAAAAAGCGGGGTTATGGAATGAATAAAGACAAAAATAAATTGAATCTAAAGACAAATTATTTTGATGAAATCAAACTTTTTCTTCCTAAACTTTTACTTCTTGCTTTTTTGGATGGAATTGTGGTCCAGACAGGAACTATTTTCATAAATAGTGAGATAGTTTCATATAAAGATTCCTTTGTCATTTCGATATATCTGATAATTACCTGTCTAATTTTTATTTTGTTTGGCGGGTTAACGCTTTTTTCTCTTATCTATCTTTTTTTTCGCATCTTCAAACCATCTGTAATCGTAAGAGGGCTTCTTGAAAGGTATACCTTTTTTTTAATCTTTGCTGTGGCTGTTTTCATTCCTCTTTTGAATCGCCTCATAATGTATTTTTCCTACTATTCAATATTTCCTTTTGCAAATACTTACTACAAAATGGCTTTCCTGATGTGGTCAGCAGTTTTGATTCTAGCCATTTTTTCCATTTTAGCTGCATATATGATTACTCTATTATTTCAGATAATATACAACATATCCTTCTCTTTTTTGAAAAAGTGGCACATAGCGGCAACTGTTATTCTTCTTCTCCTTTTATCTACACTAATTCCTGTATCATATAATAAAATAAATCAAATATCATTTCATCAGATAGACCAGCAAATTTCACAAATGCCATATGGCAAGAAGAACAATGTGTTTCTAATAGGTATCGATGGAGCAACTTGGCGTATCATTGATCCACTTTTACAAAAAGGGGAACTTCCAAATTTTAAAAAACTGATAGATAATGGTGTTAGGGCTCCAATAAAAACATCCGTGCCAACATATTCACCCATTCTTTGGACTTCCATTGCTACAGGACAAAAAGAAGAAAAACATGGAATTAAATCATTTATTTTGATTTTTTTTAGAGGTGCTGAAACACCATTACATGACATTATGCAAAGGGGTTTTTTTAGCAAACTTCACTATTTGACTTTTACAGGTTTGATTAATGTTTATCCATCTAATACTTATTACAGAAAGACACCTGCAATTTGGAACATTCTTACCAGATATGGCTTATCATCAGTTGTTGTGAATTGGTTCCCCTCATGGCCCGCAGAAGAAATAAATGGCTATATGATTTCAGACCGCTTTATTAGAACTGTTGTTGCTGAAAGGAAGAATCATAATGACGCCTGTCAAAAATATCATAACCTCGTCTATCCTGACACCATATGTGAAGAAATCGCGAAAAATACTAAACGTTTTTTGTCTTCTGATTTGAAGAGGAAAGTTTATCTTACACCATTTCAAAAATATAATTATCAATCAGAAAACATTTATTTCAATTTGGCGATGGAGATGCTTGCAAGAAATGGAGAAACCAATTTTTTTACTGTATATTTAAGAGGGACTGATGACTTTGAACATAAATTTTGGAAATACAGAAATTCGGATAAGGAGAAGTTTCCTTATATAACTGAAGAAGAAAGAGAAAAATACGGAAGTGTAATCGATGATTATTATATTCAAGTTGATAAATATCTTGGAGAAGTAATAGAAAAAGCCAATGAAAATACCACTATCTTTGTAATATCCGACCATGGGCATGAGCCCTTTTTTACAGGATTGGATTCACGGCAGAATGGAGCTCATGGACTGGGTCCTGACGGAATATTTATTGCTTCAGGAAAGAATATCAGGAAAGATTTTTCAGGTAAGAAACCTTCAATCTACGATATTGCGCCGACTATTTTATATTTATTAGGTTTGCCTGTGGCACGAGATATGGATGGAGTTGTATTAACAAATATAATCAATGAAAAAATGATTGCAAGCAATCCTCCAATTTATATTGATACATATTATATGCCGAGGAAGAAAAAAGAGAAAAAAGAGGCAAAAAATAAAAAATCGATGAGTGATGAAAAATTAATGAATAAACTTAAAGCTCTTGGATATATAAATT
>RFHX01000271.1 GCA_003695725.1 Candidatus Schekmanbacteria bacterium | reverse complement strand
TTGATATTGCTACTTTGACAGGCGCCTGTATAGTTGCCTTAGGTAATTGTGCTATGGGAGTTATGGGAAACAATGAAAAATTGATTGAGATTATAAAAGAAGCTTCATCCTTGTCTTATGAAAGAGTTTGGGAATTGCCTTTATGGGATGATTATAAAGAAGATATTAAAAGTGATATTGCTGATATTAAAAACATTGGGAGCGGTTCAGCCGGAACAATCATTGGAGGAATTTTTCTTAAAGAGTTTGTCGATGAAAAAACTCCGTGGGCGCATCTCGATATTGCAGGCACCTGCTGGAATGAAAAGAAACATGACTATTTTCAGAAGGGACCCACTGGAAGCGGTGTGCGCCTGATGGTTGAAATGATGAAGATCATTGCGAAGAAAAAAAGGATTTCATAAAGGCATTTCTTCTTTTTATTTTAGACCCTTTTTTCAACTGAAAGAGAAAAATATTTGAGAATAATTATTTATTGTGTATATAGGCATCAGGGAATAATGATTTTTTAAGCGAGGTAGATTGAAAAATGAAATATGTAATTATTGGAACAGGACCTGCGGCAGTAAGCGCAGCTAAAACATTGTCAAAGGAAGATTCAAGTTCGGAAATTGTTATGGTTTCGGCTGAAGCAAAACCCTTCTATATAAAACCTGCTTTAGTTGAGTATATATCTGGAGATGTACCTGATAATGCGCTTTTTATGGAAAACATGATAAAGTCTGATAATGTTTCTGTTATAGCAGGAAAAAGGGTTATCAAAGTTGAGGCAGATAAAAACTCGATCTTATTGGCAACAGGAGAAAAAATTGACTATAATTATCTTGTAATAGCTACGGGTGCATCATCGCAAGTTCCTTCGAATTTAGAACATGCGCGCCAGTATATAGACTGTCTTTCTGATTCGGCTGACGCTCTGAGGATTAGGAAGAAGATTGAAACATCAAAGAAAGCGGTAATTTCAGGAGAAGGATATACAGGAATTGAACTTGCAAGAGGGTTGAAAAAAGCAGGATTGGATGTGACATATATAACCAAAGAGAACGAACTCTTGCCCGGTTTTGGAGAGGAAATTGATAATAATGCACTTTTTTCGAAGATGAAAGAAAGGGGAATCGATATTTTACTTGAAGAAGAAATAAATGATGTTGTTTCTTTGAGTGCAGATGAATTAAATGTTATTACATCAGGAGGAAAAGAAATAAATTGTAATATAGTTGTTTCATCAGACCGCTATGAACCGAATGTTGCTTTCCTCAGAGATTCAGAAATTTCGGTTGAAAAAGGAATACTTGTGAGTGAAGAACTTCGTTCATCAGTTTCGAATATTTTTTCAGCAGGAGATGCCGCACAAGTCTATGATATAAACAGGAATCTTAATCGTATCAATTTTGGCTGGAACAGCGCTTCTGCACAGGGAGAGCTTTGTGCTAAAAACATTTTAGGAGAAGGAAGCGTTTATATTGCTGATGAAGATAAATACTTCAGGCAGTTGATTGGAAAAAAAATAATGGAAAGATGGTAAATTACCGGGAGGTATAAAAATGAAGGATAAGATTGAAGCTTTAAAGATAGCATATCAAACAGAACTTGACGGTTATGATTTTTATCAAAAATCAGCCAAGAAATGTAAAAATCGCCTTGGCAAAGTCATCTTTGATTCCCTCGCAAAGGAAGAACATGGCCATATAACAATGATTAAACAAATATGGGATTCCCTTGAAAAGGATGAAAAATGGCCTGAGCTTCCAAAGCCGGAGAAAGATGAAAGAGTTATGCCTATGGAATTCGATTCCATCTTTAAGGAAGCGGAAAAAGAGCTTGATAAAAATGCAGCTGCCGATGCTGATGATATTGAAGCAATCAAGATTGCAATGGATATAGAAAGCAAGGGTTACGATTTTTATAAAAAGCATGAAGAAGAAGCTGATAATGAGTTGGAGAAGGAATTTTATTCAAGGATAGCTGAACAGGAGTCAAATCATTACAAGATTTTAGAGGAAACATTTGAATATCTTTCTAATCCTTCAGAATGGTTTTCCAAGAAGGAAAGACCTATCTTCGAAGGGGGTTGAAACTTTTTCAATTCTTTATGGCTCCTATTTATAACCAATAAGGTTTTGCCCATAAAAGATTTCTTATATTTTGATGGCTAATTCATTAGAGTCTTTTACTGCAGAATTTAGAAAAGCTTTGTCTTTATTTCAGAGGGTCATAATTACAACACATATGAACCCTGATGGAGATGGCCTTGGCTCAGAGCTTGCAGTTTACAGCTTGATTAAAAAGCTTGGCAAGGAAGTACTAATTCTCAATAGCGATCCTGTTCCGGAAAATTATAAATTTCTTTGTGAATATGCCCCTTATACATTATGCAATGAAAATGAACCATTATTGGAATCTGATATTGTTGTTATCCTCGATATTAGCACATTGGAACGGCTTGGAACTATGTCAAATTTAGTGTCTTCTGCCCCTTCAAAAAAAATATGCATTGACCACCATGCATCCAATTCAGGATTTGCCGACTTAAATTATATAGATTCTAAGGCAAGTTCAACAGGAGAACTTGTTTACCGCATAGCAAAATCAATGAATATTGAAATAGATAAAAATGCTGCCCTTGGAATTTACACTGCTATATTAACTGATACAGGTGCATTCAAGTATTCCAATACAACATCAGAAGTTCATCGGATTACAGCTGAAATGATCGAGATAGGGGTATCGCCTGATTTTGTTTACAGCAAGATTTATGAACAAAAGAGTGAAGAAAGAATGCGGTTGTTGGGAGAGGTTCTGACTAATATTCAATCTATGTGCGGCGGAAGAATAGTGTGGTCTGAAGTAACACTTGAAATGAGAAAAAAAGAAAATGTTGAATATGAAGAAACAGATGGTTTTATAGATCAGCTTGGCTTTATAGGCGACATTGAAATTTATCTTCTTTTCCTCGAAAGAGATGATGGAAAAATAAAGGTAAGTTTGAGATCAAAGAATGATTTCGATGTCAATAAGTTTGCAAAAAAATTCAATGGCGGAGGTCACTCTCATGCCGCAGGAATACTTCTTGAAGGAAATCTTGAAGATGTTAAAAATAAAATTTTAAGCTCTCTTAAAAATGATATTGAAATATCATCACGAAAATAACTAATATGTTCTTATATTTTTTTTGGAAGAATATTTAAATTTCTTGACATAGCTGCTAAATAAATAAATTCATATAGATAATTGAGTAAAATTTTTTGTCATTTAGTTGGAATTTATGTCTCCTGAGAAAAGAGAAAAGTTGAAAATTATGATTGAAGCAATCAAGGAAGCTATTGTGCGAGAGGAGGAGTCAGCTCTCTTTTATCTCAATAAATCGAAAGCAGAACATTTCGAGGAGCTGAATTCCCTCTTCAAATCACTTGCAAATCTTGAATTGGAACATAAAAAAGATCTTGAAAGATTGCTTATTGAATATGAGAGTCAGTTGAATTCTCATGAAAAAGAGTAATAACAATAAACAAATGATTGAGGAGGTATGGTATGTCTTATAAGATAACTGATGAGTGTATCGCTTGTGGTACTTGTGTTGATTCTTGTCCTGAAAATGCAATCAGTGAAGGTGATCCTATTTTTGTTATTGATCCACAAAAATGTACTGAATGCGGAACCTGTGCTGAAGTTTGCCCTGTAGATGCCTGTAAGCCGGAAGAATAGAATAGTGCTTCAAAGGGGATGAGAAATTATGAAGAAGTGGAGATGTTCTGTATGTGGATATATTCATACAGGAGAAGAACCTCCTGAGGAGTGCCCAAGGTGTGGCGCTCCAAAAGAAAAATTTGAAGAAGTTTTGGATTGATTTAACTTTTCGAGGTGAAAAATTGGCAAAAAAAAAGCTTACAGCCCTTGATGTATTAACTATAGCTATTGGTAGAGAAAGGGATTCTGCTCTCCTATACAAGAAACTTTCCGCACGCGTGAAAAATCCTCTCATAAGAAAAAAATTGAAATCCTTATCAAAGGAAGAAGCAGAGCATGAAAGACTTTTAACAGGTATTTATGAAAAGGAATCGGGAGAAAAAGCTCCCAAAAAAAAGGCATCGGCAAAGGCAAAACCTGATATCGATATAGATAAGGCAGAACTTGTGGAAGTTATTGAATATGCCATTAAGAAAGAAAAGGCAGCATTCCGTTTTTACAGAAACTATGCAAAATTGATTAAAGACCAAAGCGGCAGGTTTATGTTTGAATATTTGTCTACCTTTGAAAAGGGACATCAAGTATTGCTTGAAGAAGAACTCAAAATTTTGAAACGATATCCTAAATGGGCAGAAAATGAAAATCTTTCAGGGTTGACCCATGTAGGTCCATAGAAAAAACATTTATTTAGAATAAATAGGTTAAAACAAATAGGGGGTGTGAGCCATAGATACCGTAATTGAACCTGAAAAACTGAAAGAGCTTTATTATTATCTGAAACTTACTAGAGATTTTGATGAAGAGGCACGCAAACTATTTAAACAGGCGCGTTTTGGGGGCACTTATTTTTCGGCTGTGGGACAGGAGGCAACTACTGTTGTCCCATCATTCCTCCTTACAAAAGAAGATATCGTAGCTCCCTCTCATCGTGAGCTTGGTGCGAATATAGGAAAGAAAGTTCCACCGAAGGTCATTATGGCTCAAATTTATGCAAGAAAGACAAGTCCTGATAAGGGGAAGTCTCATCCTTGTCATTATGGCTATGCTCCACTCAATGTAATCACACCTGCAAGTACAGTTGCTGCTCAAATTGTCCTTGGCACAGGTGCCGCTTACGGTTTTAAACTTCTTGGGAAAAAGAATGTAGCCGTAAGTTTTTTCGGAGATGGGGCAACGAGCAGAGGATGTTTCCACGAGGCATTAAACTTTGCAGGCGTTCATAAACTGCCAATAGTATATATATGCCAAAACAACTTTTGGGCTGAATCAGTGCCTCTTAGACTTCAGACTGCTCTTACCGATTTATCAGACCGAGCAAAGGCGTATGGATTCCCGGGAATCTCAATAGACGGTAATGATGTAATGTTAGTCCTCAAGACTTGCAAAGAAGCAATTGACAAGGCAAGAGAAGGCGGCGGACCAACATTTATAGAATGCAAGACTTACCGATGGTATGGACATTCTGAGATCGATCCGGCAGATTACAGATCACCAGAAGAAGTGGAATACTGGAAAAAAAGAGATCCAATTCCTGCTTATGAAAAATATCTTCTCGATAACGAATTAATAACTCAGGAAGAAATTGATGAAATACAGAGTCGAATAAGAAAAGAAATAGATGAAGCAGTTGAGTATGCAGAAAACAGCCCTTTCCCGCAACCGGAAGAAGCACTTGAAGACCTCTATTATGAAGGAGGAGAGAATGCATAGGGTTACATATATTGAAGCAATAACTGAAGCACTTCGCGAAGAGATGGAGCGTGATGAACGCCTCTTTATGATGGGGGAAGACATAGGCGCATATGGCGGAGTTTTCAAGGCAACGAAAGGCTTGCAGGAACAATTTGGAGAATTGAGGGTATTGGATAGCCCTTTATCAGAATCCCTTATAGCAGGCGCTTCCATTGGTGCAACCCTTGTGGGATTGAAAGCTGTGCCTGAAATACAGTTTGCTGATTTTGTAACACCGGCAATGGACCAGATTATTCAACAGGCGGCGAAGCTAAGATACCGCTCGGGGGGGAGCTATAAATGTCCAGTAGTTTTCCGCATCTGCTGTGGCGGAGGAATTGGAGGCGGATTGTATCATTCCCAAAGCAATGAAGCATGGTTTGTCGACCAACCAGGATTAAAAGTGCTTGCACCTGCAACTCCTTATGATGCTAAAGGACTTCTCAAAGCAGCGATAAGAGATGAAAATCCTATAATCTATTTTGAACATAAGAAGCTTTACCGCAGTATAAAGCAGGAAATTCCTGATGAGGATTATACAGTCCCTATTGGAAAAGCAGATATAAAACTCGAAGGCGACAATGTAACAGTTATTACATATAGTCTTCCTGTCAATTATGCTCTTGAAGCCGCAAAACCTTTGGCAAAAGATAATATAAGTATAGAAGTTGTAGATTTGAGAACTCTATTGCCAATGGATAAAGAAACAATGCTTGAATCTGTTAAGAAAACTGGTAAAGTACTTATTGTCCATGAAGCCAATAAAACAGGTGGTGTTGGAGGGGAGATAGCCGCTATCATTGCAGAGGAGGCTTTTGAATATCTTGATGCACCTATTATGCGGCTTGCAGGGCCTGATGTGCCGGCTGTGCCCTTTGCTCCGCCGATGGAAGATTTTTTTATGGTCAATCCCAAAAAAATCGAGGATGCCGTAAGAAAATTGGCTGCATATTAATTTTAGCAGGATTTCTTTAAAGGAGATTTATTTATGCCTGTCCCTGTTATTATGCCACAGCTTGGAGAAAGTGTTGTTGAAGGTACAATTGCAAAATGGTTTAAAAAGGAAGGGGACAAAGTCGTCAAAGATGAGCCACTCCTTGAAATAAACACGGATAAGGTGAATATTGAGGTCCCCTGTCCTGCTGACGGAATCCTTTTGAAAATACTCGTTAAAGAAGAAGAGACCGTTGCAGTTGGTACAAAACTTGGATTGATTGCTCTTGAAGGAGAAGAAGCAAAAGTAGAAGAGACTGAGACAGAAGAGGAAAGAGCAGGAATAAAACCTGCCGAAATTCTTGAAGAGCCAACAGCCGCTATAGAAAAAGCAAAGAAGGAAAAAACTGAAAAAAGACGCTATTCACCTGCTGTTAGACGGCTTGCAAGGGAGTATGGAATAGACCCTGAGGAGATTCAAGGTACAGGTGCAGGTGGCAGAGTAACACGAGATGATATCCTTGCTTATGTTGAAAAGAAAGCGGAAGGAATAGTAGATGAAGAAATTTTAGACCTTCATCCAGAATTTTGGGCAGGAGTTGTCAAGAAAGTTCCCTTGAAGGAAGGTGAAAAGGAAGAAGAGATTGTTCCTCTTTCTGCTGTCAGAAAAGCAATTGCCCGTCAAATGTTGAGAAGCAAAAAGGAAGCGCCTCATGTAACCACATGGGATGAGGCAGATATGACAGGATGGGTAAATTTTTTGAAGAAGCGCAGACAGGCAATCAATGAAAAGTACGGCATCCATCTCACATATATGCCATTTATAATAAAAGCAGTCGTTTTGGCGCTGAAAGAGTTCCCTGTTCTGAATTCCTCCCTCGTGAATGATGAGATAAAGGTTAAGAAATACTATAATATTGGTGTTGCCGTTGCCACGGAAAGAGGATTGATTGTCCCTGTAATCCATTCAGCTGACAAGAAGAGTGTCAGGGAGATTGCTAAGGAATTGGAAGAGCTTGCAAGGAAAGCGAGAGGAGACAAACTTTCTTTACAAGATGTCCATGAAGGCACCTTTACAATAACTAACGCAGGTGGCTATGGCGCAATTGCTTCAACTCCTATTATCAATTATCCGGAAGTAGCTATTCTCGGTGTCCACAAAATAATGGAAAAACCTGTTGTCTTTGAAGGCGAGATTACTAAAAGATGGATGATGAACCTCTGTCTTTCATTTGACCATAGAGTAGTTGACGGTGTGCCTGCTGTCAAATTTCTGCATAGGGTAAAAGAGTATCTTGAAGAACCTGAAATGTGGATTGTAGAGTTTGTTTAAGCAATCCAATCCCCGGGTGGTTTTATGGCAATCATTGTTATAGATATGCTCAGGGGATTTCTTGAAAAGGGTTATCCCCTCTTTTGCGGTACAGATTCAAGAAAAATCATATTACCGATTAGAAACCTTCTTGAAAAAAGAATTGAGAAAGAAAAGGTCATATTTTTGCGCGATGAACATCGCGAAGATGATCCTGAATTTCGTGTTTTCCCAAAACATTGCCTCGAGGGCTCTATAGAATCACAGGTTGTTCCTGAGCTACAGGAGTTTTGGAAAAAGGGGATCGATGTACCAAAAACCCGCTTCAGTGGTTTCTTTGGAACAAACCTTGATGAGATATTGAGAAAAAACACGGCAGACGATGAATCTATAACTGCTGTTGGTGTATGCACCGATATATGTGTAATGTATACCGTTGCAGACCTTCGTTCGCGAGACTATGATGTAATAGTTCCTGCAGATTGCGTTGCTTCTTTCGATAAAAAAGCTCATAAGTTTGCTTTAGATCATATGGAAAAAATATTGGGAGCAAAAGTTATTTGATTATGAAAGGGTAATAGGATGTCAATATCTACGGGCGCAGGAGATAAAGGTACGACAAGCCTTTACAGTGGCGAAAGAGTAAAAAAATATAGTTTAAGGCCTGAAGCTTATGGCACGGTCGATGAATTTGGTGCATATCTTGGTGCGGCAAGATGTATAGCAGAAAATCCAAAGACAAAGGAGATAATCATCTATATACAATCTTCTCTTTTCCCGCTTTGTACTGAATTGGCGACTTCACCTGAAAAACGCAGTAAAATAAAGAAATTCATTGGAGAAGAAGAAATCTCACAGATTGAATTATGGATCAAGGAATTGGAAGAAGAACTTGAATTGCCTCCCTCTCTCGTGCTTCCAGGTGAAAATCTCTCTTCCTCACTGCTTCATATTGCAAGGACTGTGATAAGGCGTGCGGAAAGAAGGATTGTTGAACTTTCGGAAAAGGAGGAAGGCGTAAGTCCCAATCTTCTTAAATATGTCAACCGATTGTCAGATATCGTTTATCTCCTTGCATGCCTTGAAGCAGGAGGGAGATAATGGGCAATAAGAAAACCAAAAGAGGTAAAAGGAAGTTTAGAGTCGAAAATGATTCCTTGGGTAAAAAGAAAATCCCTGTAGAAGCTTACTATGGCATCCAAACCTTGCGTGCTGTGGAAAATTTCGAAATAAGCAGTGCAAAGACTCCCAGCGAAATAATTTATGCCATTGCTGAAATAAAGTCTGCAGCTGCTCGAGCCAACGCCGATCTGAAGGTCCTGAGTAAAAAAATTTCAAATGCCATCATAAAAGCATCTAAAGAAATTGTTGCAGGAAAATTTGATGAACATTTCGTTGTAGATGCCTATCAGGCAGGTGCAGGCACTTCATCGCATATGAATGTAAACGAAGTGATTGCAAATAGGGCAAATGAAATACTTGGCAGTGAGCGCGGTACTTATGTCCCCATCCATCCCAATGATCATGTCAATTATGGACAATCGACAAACGATGTCTTCCCAACTGCAATGCGAATTGCTTCTCTTCGCCTTTTGAAAGGAGTTCTTGATGAAACTGAAAAACTATCTGATTCTTTGAGGAAGAAGGAAAAAGAATTTAGAGATGTAGTAAAGTCAGGAAGAACACATCTTCAGGATGCTGTGCCAATGACATTGGGTAATGAATTTGGCGCTTATGCACAGAATGTAGAGAGATGGCATTACAATATCTCATTGTGTGTACCGTCATTACAAGAGCTTGGCATCGGCGGTTCAGCTGTTGGCAGCGGCATCAATACGGCTGAAGGTTATAAAAAATTAGTTGTGAAATATTTGGCGCAGGAGACAGGACTGAAGCTTAAATCGGCGAAAAATCTGTTCGAAGCAATGCAGAGTATGTCTCCTTTCTTACAGCTTTCGAGCTCTTTAAAAAACTATGCCATAGACCTATCGAGAATATGCAATGACCTGCGTTTAATGTCTTCAGGTCCTGCAACTGGCCTCAATGAAATCAATCTTCCTCCAGTCCAACCCGGCTCATCCATTATGCCCGGCAAAGTCAATCCTGTGATTGCTGAGGCGATGAATATGGTCTGTTATCAAGTAATAGGCAATGATACGGCCATTTCCTATGCCTCTCAAGCAGGACAGCTCGAGCTCAATGTGATGATGCCTTTAATAGCTTTTAATATCGTAAACAGCCTTAAAATTTTGGCTGCGGGGTTAAAGATGTTTCGTGAAAAGTGCATCGTTGGAATATCAGCCAATAAAGGTATATGTCGTTTTTATGCTGAAAGAAGCGAAGGAATCGCAACAGCACTCAATAGATATATAGGATACAGCCGGGCGGCAGAGATAGTAAAACTTGCAAAGAGGAGCAAAAAATCAGTAATCGATATTATAAGGGAGAAAAAAATTTTGACAGAAAAGGAAATTGAGAAACTTCTTTCGACATAACGAAAAAGAGAGTTATGAAGGAAATATCATTAAAAGGGAAAAAAGCGGTAATCACAGGCGGAGCAAAGAATATGGGAAGGATTATTGCATTGGAACTTGCCCGCCTTGGAGTGGATATTGCTGTTGGATACTACAAATCCTTCAGGGAAGCAGAAATGACAGTAAAAGAGATTCAAGCTTTCGGCGTGAAGGCCTTGTCCGTCAAAGCTGATATCAGAAAAAGCTCTGAAGCTGAAGGATTTGTAGAATCTGCGGTGAGAGGTTTAGGAGGGATTGATTATTTGATAAATAATGCGGGCTATTTTCAGTCTGCAGACATAGATAAGGTTGATAGGAAGATGTGGTTTGATGCTTTGACTACAAATCTTACCGGTCCCTTTTTTTGTGCCCAAAAAGCTGCCGAGTATATGAAAAGACAAGGGTCTGGAAAAATTGTCAATATTTCGTCTCTTGGGGGAATAAGGCCTTGGCCTAAATCGATTCCTTATTGCGCTTCGAAAGCAGGACTTATTATGTTGACTCAGTGTCTTGCTGTTGCACTGGCTCCTGAGATTCAGGTAAATGCCATTGCCCCGGGGATGATTACGCTTCCTGATAGTTATAGTGATGAAATACGGGAAAGGATAGTAAAGAGAATACCTCTTAAGAAGACAGGAAAATTTGAAGATATAGCGAAAGCAGTCGTTTTTTTGCTTTCTGAATCAAATTTTACGACTGGCGAAGTTTTGACAATCGATGGAGGCCAAAAGTTAAGGTGAGAAACCCAACACTACCAAATAAAGGGAGGAAATATTATGTCGGAAGAAAAAAACGAATCTGCAACATACACCTGTAAGACTTGCGGAAAAATAAGTACTGAAATAAGCCATCTTTGCAATCCTGAATATGTTGAAAAAAAGGAAGCATATACCTGTGAATACTGTGGAAGGACTGCAACGGATAAAAAACATATATGCAAACCAAAGATAACGGAACTGAAATTTGTCTGTGGAAACTGCGGACGGGTAGCAGATAAGAAGGAATTGCTCTGCAAACCGAATGAAATAGAATAAATGACGAAGATAAAACAGATGGACTGCCGCAAGTTTAACGAAAAACTTGAATTCTATTTGAGGCCACAGTCCTTTCCTCTTGCAATCAAGATGTTGAAAGCAGGTGATTCTATTCCTGATAAAACAAAAGTCCCTCTTCGAGATTTGAACAAAAGAATAGCTATTTGTCAGGGGATTTCAATTGCACGACGCTATGGATGGACAATTGCAATGGGGGAAGCTGATATCAATTGTCCCATAACAAAGATTGTCTTTGGTTTTGAAAAGGCAAGTGAGAAATATTACAGTGGTGTTGCCTGTGCAGGTATGTATAATGCTTCAGAGAAGGAAGGTGCAAAAACTGAAAAAGAATGCCCAAAGTTTGAATATGGGAAATATGAAAAAATTTTGGTTGCCCCTCTTTTTTCAGGCAAATTTATGCCAGATATAGTTTGCATTTATGGAAACTCAGCGCAGGTTATGCGCCTTCTCGTTGCTTCTTTATATGAGAGAGGAGGTTATCTACATTCAAAGTTTTGCGGAAGGGTGGATTGTGCTGACATCGTTATCGAGACAATGAAAAACAAAAGATGCCAAGTAATACTTCCCTGTTATGGAGACAGAGTATTTGCCCAAACGCAGGATGATGAAATGGCTTTTTCATTTCCCTATGATGAGGCAGAATCTATTTGCAGGGGATTGGAGGAGACTCACAAAGCAGGCATTCGTTACCCTATTCCAAATTATTTGAGATATGAAGGAGAATTTCCTGAAAAATACAAAGCAGTTATGAATGATTGGGAAAAGAGTTGAGATTAAACCTTTTTTACTGAATTGATTCTGATAACATTTTTTTGGGAGGGATGGCTATGGCTGTTAAAGTTGGAGAATTAGCCCCGGATTTTACTATGGAAGGAGTTTATAATGAAAAATTCAAAAAATATACTCTTAAAAAATATAGGGGCAAGTGGGTAGTATTATTCTTTTATCCTCTTGACTTTACATTTGTATGTCCAACAGAGATTACTGAATTTAGCAGGAATTATGAAAAATTCAAAAAACTTAATGCAGAAGTATTTGGCGTTAGCACTGACAGCAAGTTTTCACACCTTGCATGGATTGAAAGAGACTTGAAAGGATTGAAATATCCATTATTGAGTGACACCAACCATAAAGTTAGCAGAGATTACGGCGTCTTGATAGAGGAAGAAGGAATAGCGCTTAGAGGGTTGTTCATCATAGACCCTGATGGAAAATTGAGATATCAGGTCGTTCATGATTTAAGTGTGGGTCGAAATGTAAATGAGACACTTCGTGTACTAGAAGCTTTACAGACAGGGGAATTGTGTCCAGTAAATTGGGAGAAGGGCAAAAAAACATTAGGGAAAGCATAGTTCAATAGAGAAATAATATAAAAGCTAATATAACTTTGAATGAATACTGCTCTTTGCATATTTTTTTCAAAAATTAGTTGTCATCTGCCTCGATTGATGAATCCGTTCTCGTTAAGCATTGATGAAATAAATCTCTTCAATGGGGCATAGAGCGAGTGTCGAGTAATCGGACAATTGAGGCTGTAGAATGTTAGAAAAATTTTACAAGGTATGATTTTGTAAAGAAAGAAGGAAAAATAAGATTAGCAGATAAAATTTGTACTTTGAAGATAATTTTTCCTTTTTAATCCTGTGAGTTTTTTTACTTTGCCTAAATCCTGCTTCTGATAGATAATCTGAATTAGTCCAGAAAATCTCATTATATTAGAAATTGTCTTTGTTAGGAGGTTTATAAAAAAATTGAAAATTGCTTTTCTTTTGAATGGGTTCCCTTCCATTTCTGAAACATTTATTCTAAATCAGATAACCGGACTTTTAGAGGAGGGTATTGATGTAAAAATATATGCCATATACC